>DATKWZ010000052.1 GCA_035529315.1 Anaerolineae bacterium | reverse complement strand
GGTCAATGAAGCCCTATGCAAAGGATGTGGAAGTTGTGCCGGATTCTGCCCGAGCGGTGCGGCACAGGTTAAACATTTCAACGAGAAGCAGATATTTGCAGAACTCGAAGGGATCGTTGATTCGTTGCATTCAGTGGGAATATAAAATCGTGTTTCTTATTCAGTGTGCCGTTTTTTTATTATGAATATTGAACATAAAACCAGAGGCCTTTGAAAAATGTTCAATTTTGATCAAGTTCGAGGAAGGCGAAAATTTTAACCGCAGACATACATTGGGTATTTCGAGGATTAAAATTTGAGCCTGACGCAGAAATTGGGCAAAAGGGGGCGTTTTGCAAAGGTCTCACGATAAAGGCTGATATTTTGGCAACTCAAGAAGGCATTATAACGAAGGTTTATTCTACTACAGCATGGGTTAAATGCGCCAAATGCGCCGCGTGTGAGTCGTGCTCGGCAAAAGGTTTCTGTAATACGGCTGGAGTGTCTGATGATGTAGAGGTGGAAGCAATAAATGCTGTGGGAGCAAAGGTTAATGACAGGGTTACTATAAGTTTTGAAACATCTTCATTATTAAAAGTATCTTTCCTTGTTTATATGATTCCTGTTTTATTTTTAATCCTGGGGGTAATTATCGGCGATAAAATTGCGCTGATAATTAATTATGACAAATCAATATGTTCGATGCTTGTCGGTTTTTTATTTTTAGTTGCTGCATTTTTCTTTGTTAAAGCAAAAGGAAGGGAGCTATCCAAGAAAGATGCATATCAACCCAAAATCATTAGAATCCTAAAATAATAGTGCCGTTTTAGCTTTTCGAAATTCCTTGTTCGACATTACACTTCTATGGGATCGCTATCCCACCTATCACATAATCAAAAAGATTAAGAACCAGTTTAGGATACAATCCCAGCGTAATTGATACGCCTGCTATCATAAGAAGCGGAATACTCATTGTTAAAGGTGGATCCTTGATTTTATCGTTCGCCAGATCCGGATTTAACGGGCCGAAAAATATTATCTTCACAGACCGGAACGTATAGGCAACCGTCAGTATAATTGCGCCGGCTCCGAAAATGGCCACCATAAGTCCGGTGGGCATGGTCTGAATTCCTGTTTCAAATATGCCTGTAAACATAATCCATTCCGCGGGGAAGCTGCTCATCGGCGGAAAACCGGAAAGCATCAATGCTCCCATGATCCATAGCGCCGCTGTAATGGGCATTTTCTGCGCAAGTCCGCCCATCTGCCGCATATCCCTTGTCCCTGTCGTATAAACCAGTATTCCTGCCGTTGAAAAGAGTAATGTTTTCCCCATAATGTGTCCCAGGAAAAAGAACATACCTCCTTCAATGCTTGCTATAGTAAGAGCTGATATGCCAAGAAGCGAATATGCAAGCTGGCTTATTGTTGAACAGGCGGCAAAACGTTTTACATCTGTTTGCGCCATAGTCAGAAGGGAACCATATACCATTGTTACAAGCGCCATTACCATTAAAGGGATGGAAAATGCTTTAAAATCGGCAGGTAGCGGGAAGACTATTACTCGTAACAATACATAGGCCGCAACATTTGCATAAACAGCAAGAAGACCAGCTATGCACGTGGGATGCTCTGCATGGACCCATGGCATCCAAACATGAAAAGGCACAGCCGCCATTTTTATCAGTATTGCAATAAGAAGCACAAATATAATCCAGAAAGTCATCGGATTCCCTGCAAGAGCACTCATATCCGAGATATTAAAACTTCCGATCTGACTATAAGTCATCAAAAATCCGGCGATAAAAAATGACGCTCCGATAACAGCCCACATCAAACAGATCATAGCCACTCTTACTCTGTCAACATACCCAAAAGTAGCCATAATAAAATATAGCGGAATGGGTAGCACTTCCAGAAAAAAATACATCGCTATCAAGTTCTTTACAAGGCATACGCCCATAAAACCCATAGGAAAACCAAGGAACATGAAATAAAATCGTGTATAGTGGTTTAAATATGTCCGCTCATCCACATCACCGTATATTGCCTCTATTCTGTGATCTACATAATGTATTGCATAAAATGCAAGAGCAGCGCAAAGGCCGTTAATTATCAACGCGACCGGCAAACTCAACCCGTCGCCGAGAAGACCAAAGGTGATCGCCGAATCAATAAAGGGATATTCTTCAACAATTACTTCACCATGATAGACTCTTACACATGCCATAGCTAAAAGTGCTGTTGAATATAAAAGACTAAAACCCGCTATCCATCCTGCTTTTCTTCCTATCAGGTGCCTGGTCAAGAGTATAAATAAAGAAGCAATCGGCGGAACAATTATTATTTGCAAAAGAATATGAGACATCTATTTTATCCCCGTAATGTCATAAGAAATTATTTTAATACCACAAACAACAGGCAAACAAAGACAATAATAACATAGGATATATTATACAAAAGATCATCCGACTCGGTCCGCAGTTTAAACATCACCGCAGGGCATCTCTGCGTAAAAAAAGTCGGAATTTTCCTGTGGACGAAATTGTCAAACCCTTCTTCAACAGTATAAGCCACAATGTCCGACAGTTTAAAAATCCCGTCCATAAAAACTTTTAAATAAAAAGCATCAATGAACCATCTATTCCAGAAGAACTGATGAAAGAAATGTATAATTGGATTTCCCTCCACAATAGCCTTTGGATCCCATTTTCTGGCAATATACATCATATAGGCTGGTATGGCACCTAACAGTATAGACCCTATAGACAGCACTAAAACAAGTGTATGATAATTAAACGCATGTTCTCCTCCAGGTATAAGCGGTAAAGAAAGGGTTCCAACCAGGTTGGTCTTAAATCCTTCTTTTAGGAGATGCTCTACTTGCGGCCCTACCAGGCCAAGTGCCACAATGATTACAGCCAGAACACCGCACGCAACCCACATGGTTGGGGAGGCCTCATGAAGATGTCCTCCTTCCTGCTTTATATGTTTTATCTGTTTGCTCTCCTGTCCATAAAATACCATACCGACCATGCGTGTTGTGTAAAATGCCGTTAAAACTACGGTAATGACGGCAATAATAAATATCGGTATTTGATGGGCTTCCAGAGCGGAAAGTAAGATGGCATCCTTGCTGAAGAAACCCGGCAGAGGCGGAATCCCCATCAAACATAAAGCGCCTATCAGCATAAAAATCCAGGTTAGCGGCATATACTTTCTCATTGAACCCATATCGTTCATGTAAATTGAATGAGCAGTATGTATTACAGAACCGGCGCACAGGAAGAGACATGCCTTGAACACAGCATGACTTACAAGGTGAAATATTCCGGATGTGGTTCCGCCTAATAACACTGATCCGCTCAAGCCGGCCATGCCCAGACCCACCCACATATAGCCGATCTGGCTTACAGTGGAAAATGCAAGGGCCTTTTTAAGCTCTAAGGCGACCATGCCCTGAGTTGCCGCAACAAATGCCGTAATAACACCCACCCATGCTACAATCGTAAAAAACAAAGAAGCTTCACTGATGCCGGCCACCCAGTAGCCGTAATAAAAGATTGGAATAAACCTGGCTACCAAATAAACCCCGCTCTTAACCATGGTCGCCGCATGAATCAAAGCTGAAACCGGACCCGGACCTGCCATGGCTTCCGGAAGCCATTCATGAAAGGGAAACTGAGCTGATTTACCAATAGGGCCTGCAAGGAGAAGCACGGTAGTTAATGTGATTATACCGGGCGTCTTGGCCATTTCAGGCATCCAGATTGACGCTGTAGTGTAAATCTCCATGATATTCAAGGTCTTGGCATAGTAAAATATAATTAGTATGCCGCCTAACATGATAAGATCTCCCACGCCTGTTACCACCAATGCTTTTAATCCGCAGTGGGTTGGGGTAACAAACTTGGTTGGAGAGGGACCACCTATCCAGTATTTTTTCTCATCCCTGTAATAAAAACCGATCAAACCATAACTGCACAAACCAACAAGTTTCCATCCAACAAAAAGAAACAGCAAATTATTCGTAAGTACCAACAGAAGCATACTTCCGATAAAAAGGTTTACCAACATTAAAAACCTGGTTATGCCCGGATCTCCCTTCATATAGCCAAGGCAGTACACAATAATAATAAAGCTTATGACGGCAACGACAGTTGTCAGAATAATGCTGAGCGGATCCACCAATACCCCGAATTCCACTACAAAGGGTATCTCAATCCACTTCACAGAACTTTCTAGAGGCAATGTTTCCGGATGAAACAGATGCGTCAAGAGCTTCAGGCTGCCCAGGGCGGATAAAAAGGGGAAAAGTACAGCCGCGGCATTTCTTAGCTTAGGATGTACCTTGGCAAGCAGGAAGATGAAAACCACACCCATAAAGGGGAAAAATACACATAACCATGCTATTTGCAACGTATCCACGTAAAGTCCTCCTACTTAGAAACCTACAGGTATTACAAATTGAATTACCGTTGATATAATCTTTGAGCTGAAAATACCGGACAACAGTATCCCTGCAGCCATAATCTGTATAGGGATAAGCATACTTAAAGGAACTTCATCCATGTAAACTGCCTCGTAAGCCTTATCGCGGCCATAATCCGGCATTGGTGTTTCAAATGTCGCGATCTGTATTACTCTAAAGAAATAGATTACATTGAGAATGCTGCTAAATAACAGAACAGCTACAAAAATCCATTTATCGGCAGCAATTGCACCCATGATTAAATATATCTTGCTGAAAAAACCGCATGTAGGCGGTATGCCGACCATAGAAAACGCACCGATCAGAAAGGCCGACATAGTAAACGGCATTTTTCTATATAAATCTTTAAATTCATTAATATTGCAAGCGCCCATTTTATAGACGATAGCCCCTGCTACCAGAAACACACAGCCTTTTGTAAAAGCTTCATTTAGAATATGGAGCACTGCACCGGTAAGACCGGATTTGTTTGCCAGCCCTATTCCCAAAGCAATGTATCCGATCTGAGCCACAACTGAGTAAGACAGCATCTTTTTAAGATCAGTTTGGGCGATGGCATATATTGAACCAAGGATTACGGCAACAGCCGCCAGCCAGGTGAGTATGGTTGCCACAGGAATTATCTCTATGAAGAAAACGGGCTTAAAAACAGTAAACATAACCCGTATCATCATGTATGCCGCCACCTTTGTCATTAAGGGCGCAACCAGGCCGCTGACCGCTGAAGGAGCATCGGCATATGCATTGGGAGCCCATGCATGCAAAGGATAAAGCGCCATCTTAAGGCCTATGCCCACGATCATAAAGATGCCTGCCGTCAGTACAACCTTAGAATCATAGAGAGGTGGCAACAGTTTTGACACATCTGCCATATTCAGCGACCCTGTTACTATATATAAGTAACCAACGCCAAGAAGATAAAACGAGGCCCCGACTGTACCCATCATAATATATCGATACGTTGCAAAAGGAGCTCCATCCCTGCCTATAGCCATTAGGGCATAACATGAAAGAGAAGCGATTTCTAAAAATACAAACACATTGAAAAGATCTCCTGTTACAACTATTCCGAGAAGGCCTGTAACAAGGAGAAGGAAAAGTGTATAGAATGGAACAACTTTTTCGGGCAATTCCTTTTCAACGCTCTTTTTGGAATATATGGAAACTATTAGACTAATAGCCGTTATTATTACCAAGACAAATGCATTGAGATAATCTAATGCATACTCGATACCCCACGGAGGAGCCCATCCTCCGAGATAATATGAAAATGGCCCGCTCTCTATTACTCTATTTAAAATGCCAAGAGCTGATATAAGTGGAACAACGAGAACGGCAACGACCAATGGGTAGCACAGTCCTTTTTTCCACCATCCAATAACCGGCACAAAAAGAGCGGATATTAAAGGAATAACTATTAAAAGAGCAGGAAAATGTGTTGCCATATCTAAACTCCAGTGTCTTTTCTTATTTTCATAATTTCGTCAAGCTCTAAGGTCTTATATCTTCTGAAAATCAGTATAAGCACCGCAAGGGCAACGCCTGTTGTAGCAATGGAAACCACTATAGCCGTAAGCATCAGTACATGAGGAAGAGGATTAATATAACTGGCGGCATCAATAACAGCATGTCCGTGCGCCGCATGTGCATCCCCCAGAAATATCGGAACAGTCGCTCCCCCCTTCTTTACGCCGATGGAAACATAAAAGAGAATCACAGCAGACTGAAATATATTCATTCCGATCAGCTTCTTAACCAGATTTTTCTTGCCCACCATTGCATAAAGCCCGATGAGCAGCAAAATGACATACGCCCAGAAGTTGTATTTACTGACAATGTACTCAAGCATATCAGGCTCCTTCTCCCTTGCGTTTTTTTCTTAACATCAGAATACAGCCGATCCCGGCAGTAAAAATAACAGTGGTTTCACCCATGGTATCATATCCTCTGTAATCAGCCAGAACAGCAGTAACCATATTGGGAGTTGCTGTTTTTTTCAGCGAATCCTTGATATACTCCGGTGAAACATAGGCGTTGGCGGGAGAATTTGGATCGCCCCAATCAGGCATATCTTCAACACCGTATATAAGCAATCCTCCTGTTAAAACTATTATGAGTATCGCGATAGTTTTCAATCCTTTGACCTCCTTTTTGTTTTACTGACAGCCGCAATAAACAATACTGTTCCAACTCCGGCACCTACGGATGCTTCGGTAAAAGCAACATCCACCGCCCCCATCTCAGTCCAGAGGATACACATAAAAAAGCTGTAAGCGCCAAGAATAATAACAGCAGCCAAAAGATCCTTAATAGTGATAGCTGCAATCGCGCAGATAATGACAAAGATACAGAGAATAAGATCGAGTTGCCAGATCATTTGTTTTCCCCCCTGATCCAAGGTTTAACACCACACCGAAAAGCGGCCCTGGAAATGGCATGAGTCGCCGTAGGATTAGCTAAAAATATAAAAACAGCAATAACGACCAGCTTAATACAGTCTAAAATAGCTCCGTGGTTAAAGGCATGATATAATGCAAGACCAACAAGACATATGAGCACTGCAAGGGTGTCTCCTTTTCCGGTGGCATGCATCCTTGAATAAAAATCCGGGAAACGTATCAGACCGATAGTGCCGGTAGTAAAAAAGAAACATCCTATCAAAATCAAAATAATGGATATTGTTTTAACAACTTCCATCAAATTTCACCTCTCCCTTCAAAGTACTTTGCTGCCGCCAGTGTCCCGATAAAGTTCAGAATAGCGTAAACCATGACGATATCCAAAAACATCTCTATCCTGCCGTAGATAAATCCCATAAGTGCCAGTACCACCAGCGTTTTTGTGCCGATTGCTCCAACACTTACAACCCTGTCAATAATAGTCGGTCCAAATACTACCCGATACAAACAGACTAAAACAAGCAAGCAAAGAAAAATGCTGACGCCTAAATAAAAATCTTCCATATCGCTGCTCCTGAACTTAGTTCGCTTCGCTTACAATCAGCTTGTTAGCCAACTTATTGTTTTGTTGTTAAGTTATACTTTTTCAGCTTTGCATATAGTGTGCTGCGGCTCACATTGAGCTGTTTTGCAACCTGTAATTTATTCCAGTTACACTCCTGCAAAATTTTCATAAGGAATCTTTTTTCATTTTCCTCAAAAGAGCTTATCCCTTCATCCTTTTCTATCAAAACATCAGTTAAGATTCGAGATGGCAGAAATTCACGCTCGATTTTTTCATCCTCTGTCAGAAGAAAAGCGTGTTGTATTGAGTTTTCCAACTCCTTGATATTACCCGGCCAGGAATAGTCCATTAATATCTGCATGGTATCGGATGTAACACCTCTAACCTTTTTTCCTATTTCTACATTCAGCTTTTCTAAGAAGTGTTCTACTAAAAGGGGGATATCATCTTTCCTCTGCCTCAAAGAAGGTATATGTATATTAATCACATTCAACATATAAGAAAATTCTTCGTTAAAAGTTCCGCTTTCTACCTCCCTTCCCAGATCAGTATTAACAGCGGCGATTATCCTGACATCTGTCTTTATAGTTTTTTTTCCTCCAAGCCTTTTTATTGATCCATCCTGCAAGAATTCCTGAAGTTTGATCTGGGTCAAAGGAGCTATTTTGTCAATCTCACACAAAAACACTGTCCCGCCATTATTTAGTTCCAGACATCCTTTTTTCTGAGATACCGCCCCTTCAAAGGCGCCTATTTCATGGCCCAAAAGACCGCTTTCTACAATAAACTGCGGATAAGCCGAGCAGTTATACACATCAAAGGGGAAGTTTTTTCTCGCGCTGTTTAAATGAATAGATCTTGCCACCAATGCTTTTTCCGTTCCTTCTTCACCACAAACCAAAACTGTGGCATCAGTGGGAGCAAGATTCAATATCATATTATAGATCTGCTTCATCTTTGCAGATCCTTTATTAGTGTCCTGTATTCTCAAGCTTAGCCCTTAAATGTTAATCAGATTGATTCTGATCTTTTGTCGAAGGAAGCCCTCCGGTAGATATATCTAAAAAGATTGAGAGCATAACAGCCATGACAGCGATTCCCACACCTGTCTCAACACCAAGAATGCCGAGAGATCTTGCCTGGGGTATCCCAACATGCAGAAACTGATCAAGCGCCTTATAATCCAGAAAGTTTTCGCCAAGTATTACACATAACAACCCAATTCCAGCATATATAAAGACCCCAAGGCTGCAGAAAACGGTGTTTAATCTTTCTGACATCATGCGCAAAGCATTGTCCAGCCCATAAGTTATTACCAATAGAATTAATGCTGCCCCTAAAATTACTCCTCCCTGGAATCCTCCTCCAGGGCTGTAATGCCCGTGCGCGATAACATAGAGAGCATAAATCTGCATAAAGGGTATTAATAACCTGGAAAGTGTCTTAACAATAACATCGTCCGATTGTCTGGTCATGTCTACTGTATGTTTAATTACCATATTGCCAAGCCTCAATTCTCCAAATTATAATAATATGAAAAGTTATCTTTAATCATAACTCGTCTACTTTAATTCTACAAAGATAGGCGCCATATCAAGAACATCCTGAACATACACATGGTCGGCTTCCATGAATATATGAGCGATCCTGTCCTCCATCTCGCCGGTCATAAGATCTTCCGCCACCTTCTTGCTGACAGCGTGCACATAAAATACACCGTCTTTCACATCTACTGTGATAGTGCCAGGGGTAAGGGTTATCGAATTAGCAAGAGTAACCATCGAGATATCACTTTCCAGTTTTGACTTAAACTCAATTATCTTCGGATCAATAAGCCTTTTGGGCCACAGGGCCAGCCTTGCAACATGCAGGTTGGACAGGACAATCTGATACATTAGCCATGGGATATAAACAATAAATCTCTTAACTATAACACGCATATCCCCGGCCCTTGGATTGGCAAAAAGCAGACCATGCGATACGTGTGACACCAGGCCGCAACAAAGAACTCCGATGCTGATATGAAATAAATCATATTTTCCTGACAAAAGCAGCCAGAAACCGAACATAATAATAAATGTTGCAATAAACCTGGTGGCTTCGGCTTTTCTTTGTTTGGCGCCTGTAAATATTGCCTCTACCCTTTTTCGATGCACAGCCTGGGTCTCGGATGTGAGTCTGGCGGCGGTATCCAATATCTGCCTGGCCTTATTTCTTGCTTCGCCTAGCATCTCAAATGACTTATATGTGGCTTGAACCAGTACTGTTACTTCCATTCTGTTCCTCTTTTTTCCATCTTTATTTTAAAAAAATAGCTCGATTTACAGATGCTATTACAAATCCAAATACGCTTAAGGAACCAGCAACACAGGTATCGGAGCTTTTTCTATTACTCTACACACCGGCCTGCCTAAAAAAATATCCTTAAACTTCTGCCTGCGTGTTGCGCCCATAACTATCACAGTAGATTCATATTCATGAGCAGCGCGCAGGATTTCTTCACTAATCTCTCCGGCATACATGTGGTATTCTGTTGAAACACCGAGCTTTAAACACATTTCACGGGTATTAATCATATCTTCCATTAGCTGTTGCACATCGCGCATGCTCAATTTTTCGAATATTACATTTACAAGTTCGAGTTCACTTATTAATTCTTTAAAATCGAGTACCTGTTGCAATGCCTTTTCATATTCTGGTGACCAATCTGCCGTCAACAAAACACGCTCAAACATTCCTTTTGAACTAAAATTTAATCCTTTTTCGTCCTTATCGACAATAAGAAGAGGAATATTAGTGGACTTGATAATATCATTTAAAATTGAACCGCCAAATATTCTTCGATTCTCTTTTTTATTAAAATGCAATATAATAAGTGATATATTGTTTTTTTGAATTATGTTTAAAACACTTGCGGAGAGTTTGCATGGATCAATTTTAATGCTTACATGTATCCCTAAATCACTCAATCTCTTTTTCCATGCCTCAAACAGATCAGGACTTGCGTTGTTTGAAAGAAGAACAATCTCTTGCAAACCAAGACGTTTGAGACCCGACAATCCATCCAGCACACGAAAGGTGGGCTCGCTTAAATTTGTAGCATAAACAATTTTTTTTACGTCCATAACTTCCCTATGTCATAGTTTATACGCAGTCAATAATGAAAACTCATAAATACATATAATGCCTGCTCTAAGAATCTATACCGACCTTATCGATCATTGATAAAATCGTAAAAAGTCAAAAAGTTCTCTTTTCCGTCATTCCGGCCCCGCATCAAGTGCGGGATAAACTCCAGCCGGACACGTAGTAAAGCGTCAGCGCTAACCATTAGCGCTATCCAGCAAACTCAATGCATTCTGGATGCCCCCGTATCAAGTACGGGGCAGGCTTATCAAGTCCGGCATGACGATTTCGAGACTTTTTACGAGTTCATTATCATTAAACATGATATAAAAATTAAAGTATTGCAACATTCATGCCTTTTCGGTTGCAATTCATATCTAACTGTTTTGTTTAATATTTTTGAGCTCAAAAACAAAGTGCAATCAATGATCCTAACACAATCTGTCCAATAACTGGACAAAAAATAGTTATGTTTAGGAACATATTTATATCTTTACATAATTTTGTGTACAAATAACGAACACTTCTTGCCGCAATATCATACAGTAAAATTTTATGCATTTTTTTTCTGCTGCATTATTGTCTTTATACTACCTGTTTGCCCATACAATACATATGCTCAGACACACAATAAAAACTTGACAATCTAAACACTTTCTGATTATCTTTATAAAATTTAAAAATGGGATCCATAAGTTTAGGAGGAAGTTATATGAAATTTAAAAAGATGCTGTTTGCAACCAACTTTGATGAACTGTGGTTTGATGCCTTGGAATCATTGATGGAACTAAGAAAGGCCGGGCTTAATCATGTGGTTTTTCTCCATGTAATAAACAGAGAAGCAGTTGCCATGCATCGTGGGACAGGTTACCTTAAAGATGAAGATGTTAGATTAAAACAAATGGCAGATGTGCGTTTTATTGATTGGGCGGAAAGCGTATTTGAAAAAGGAATGGAATGCGGCGCCTATGTGGTTGTTGGAGATCCCCTCCCAAAAATTCTTTCAACGGCTGAAACAGAAGGTGTAGATCTCATCGTAACAGAAGCTTATAAAAGAACAAAATTAGAGAAACTGTTTGCAAGTTCAACCACAATGGAACTCCTCAGGCGGTCAAAAACTCCTGTGCTGGTTCTTAAATATATGCTGCCGTCAGGCAGGGTTAATGATAAGCCATTTGATAGACCTCTACTGGTAACAGACTGGTCATCTCCATGCGAAAGGGCGTTGGAACAGTTAATAGATATAAAAAAGGCTGTAAAAAATGTGGTGGTAATACATGTTATCAGTGATGATGTTGTAAAGGGCAAATCAAAAGCTGACCTTATGAAGATTCAAAAGGAAAATAAAAAAAGACTGAAAGATGTCTGCACAACTTTTGAAGATGAAGGGGTTGAAGCGGATTTTCATCTTTACATGGGTGACGTGGCCTCACAGATTGAAACCGCCGCGCGTGAACACAGCGCCACTATGATTGTCATGGGTACAACAGGAAAGGGAGCCTGGCGGGCACGCTGGCTTGGCAGTGTATCTCAGAAAATAACAGAAACTTCTGAATTTCCAACACTGCTGATACCTTAAAACCTCGTCAAACAGTCGAGTGGCAGCGTCATTAACCACTCGACTACATTTACATTCGAATCAGGACAAGAACTTCTTTAGGGTTGCCGCCAGTTCTTCCGGTTCAACCGGTTTTTCCAGATAGGCATCCGGTTCAGGTACGTCTTGACCCTCAAACTCTGCAAGGGCCTTTTGAGAACGGGTAAAGGTTCTTTGAGCTATTCCGGAAAGTATTATTACCGGAATAGCACTAAACGCGGGGTCTGTTTTGACTTCCCTGTACATCTTAATCCCGCTTTCTTTAGGCATTAATACATCTAATATAATTGCGTCCGGTTTTTCCGCTCTAATTTTATTAATACCTTCTTCGCCGTTTAATGCGGTTATCGGAGTATAGCCGCTGTTTTCTATAACGCTTGACGCAAATGTTATTATATCAGTATCATCATCAACAATCAGAACCTTTTTACCCATAATACTCCTCCTTTGTTCTATGAGACCTTTAAAAGCATATTTGTAACTATATTTAAAATAATACAATAAATTTATAAAATATTACAAGTAAAATTATTCTTTCTCTGTAAATTCTTGTTTCGGGAGCCTGATTAAAAACCTTGTGCCCTTGCCTGGTTCCGATTCCACCTCCATGGTTCCTTTATGCTCATGAATGATCTTTTGAGATACAAGCAACCCAAGGCCTGTGCCACGATTTCCCTTTGTGCTGAAAAATTCGGTAAAAATTCTATCTTTAACTTCCTGATCCATACCGCAACCATTATCAACCACATCGTAAATCACACCGCCTTCCTTGTCATGATGCACCCCAAGCTTTACCTGCCAATTTTTTTCTGTATCAGAGTCAAAAATGCAGGCATCAATCGCATTTGAAACCAGATTAAGAAGACAGGTGTGTATCCCTTTTGGATCAAGATAAACTTCGCCTATTTCCTTGTCCAAGCTCCTTATCAGTGTAACATCATTTTTTTTAGCCTTTGACTCCATAAGATTGTAGACTTCATCCACAATAATATTTGGATCATATTTTTCATATTCCGGTTCACGTTCCTTTGAATAACTGAGAAGACCCAAAACCAGATCAGAAACTCTATTAATATTTCTTTCCACCATGTCCCAACCTGTTCTTAGTTTGCTTTCCGGATGCCCCTTTTCTGCACCAGAACCGGCAAAGCTATCAGGCGACTTTTTCAAGGCGGTGTTAACGATATAGACCCCACCTTTTAAGCCATTTAAAATATTCTTTATGCCGTGTGCAAGACCGGCTACTGTCTGGCCAACAGCTACCAGTCTTTCCGACTGAATTAATTCTTTTTGCAGTTGTTTAATTTCTCTAAGATCCTGGAAAAAGCCAACACTGCCTATAGGTCTTTCGTCTTCATAAAGTATCGCGCCTGAAAATCTGACCGGTACTAATCCACCTTTTTTTGCCCTTAAAAACGTATCCTGTCCTGTAAAAATAACATTAGCACAATTTGTCTTATCTGAAAAAGCATCAGAGATCTTCTGCATTATCTCTACGGGATAAAGATCTTCTGCTTTTTTTTCTCTTTTAACTTCATTCTCGGTATATCCAAAAAGTTTTTCAGCAGCCTTGTTAAATATTATAATATTATCTTCTCTGTCAGTGGCAATAATTCCATCAATCGACCGCTGTACAAGTTTATTCTCAAATTCATATCTTCTCTTTATCTCTTCTGTTTTATCCTTTACCATTTTCCACAATTCATTGGCATACCTGTTCAACATCTTTTTCGTTTTCAGCCGATCTTCAGCCCTTTCAAGGGCAACTGAAAGGACCTGATCGCTAACCGGCTTGTTAATAAAATCTGATGCACCCAGATGAAGAGACTGAACTGCGGATTCCATATCACCATGACCGGTAATAACAATAACCTCTGTGCTTGGATTAATTTTTTTTATCTCCTTTAAAACCTGTATGCCGTCCATGCCAGGCATTTTTATATCAGTAAGCACTATTGGAAAAAATTCTTTTTTAAAAAAATTAATACCCTGTTGTCCGCTCTCAGCGGCTATCACTTCATATCCATCGCTTTTAAGAGACATGCTGAGAAGTTTTCTAATACCTTCTTCATCGTCAATCAGTAATATTTTTGGCATATCAATTACTCCGATGCGTGTAAACAAACAGGAAATCTCAACTCAAAGGTTGTACCAACACCTTCTTTGCTCCTTACGTCGACTGTTCCTCCATAGTCACGAACAATTCCATAACTTATGGACATGCCCAGTCCTGTACCCTTACCTACATCCTTGGTGGTAAAAAACGGCTCAAATATTCTTTCTATATTGCTGCCGGGAATACCTATACCAGTATCAGATACAATAACCACAATCTGATTTTCCTGCACAAATGATTTTATTGTCATAGTTTTTTCAAACTCTGGCCCCATTTTGTGGACCTTTTCATCTATAGCATCCACTGCATTGGTTACCAGATTGATAAAAACCTGCTCAAGCCGGTTGTGATCAGCCATTATGGATGGCAAATCTTCGGCTAATTCAAGATCAACTTCTATCTGATGCAATCTTATCTGCTGGCCCAATACTTTAAATACATCTCTGATGGGGTTATTAATATCTACCATTGACCGAGCAGAAGGAGATATTCGGGAAAAATCCCTTAAATGATTAATAATTGCAGATGCTCTGTCCACATAACTGCTCATTTCTTCAGACACGCTTTTCAAGTCTTCAATATTTATTTTTTTACCTTGTTTAACTATTTTCTCAATAAAATTACTTCCAATTTTGATAACATTTAAAGGCTGATTTAATTCATGGGCTATACCAGAAGCCATGGTGCCTATAGTAGTCATTTTGCTGGCCTGTACTAACTGGGCTTCCTTTTGTATGTTTTTTGTAATATCAGTAGTTGCCACAATTAACACATTTTTCCCCATATATTTTGACGGGCAAGCCGTAATGTTTACATAGAATACACTCTTATCCTTATGCACATGCCTTTTTTTCGTAAAGAATCCCCTTTGGCTGGAGGAAAGTTTTTGGAACCCATCTATAACTTCTCCGGTTTGTTTATGTCCCAAATCGCTGAAAGACATTTTAATTAATTCTTCCCTCGAATAACCGTAGGTATCAATAACCCGTTCATTGATATCCAGAATTTTGAAATTATCCCTGTCTATTATAAAAATGGGATCAGGATTGGTATTAAACAACAGTCTATATTTTTCCTCGGATAATCTGAGCTCTTTCTCATAAGATCTCAACTTATAAAGCATGTGTTGAAACGAATCCCGGAGTCTAACAGTTTCATCTCCTTTATAATCCTGATAAACAGAGCATTTCATACATTGATCTAATTTTTGTGGAAATATTCCTGACGGCTCGCGAAAACATAATGTATCCATCATATACCAGCACGGAATAGCATTGTTTTCATAGGCTGGACAATCCGTTTTGTCACAGCTCAACAGCCTCCAGCAAGGTATAGATCGCCCATGGGATTTCTCAAGTTCATGGACATATTTTACACGGCTAATCTCATCAGCGACCTTAGTTAGCTGAACAATGGGTCGAACGGTATATCTATTGAGCCACAAGGTCAGGGAAAAAGCGACCACTGCTAAGGATATAATAGTTAAAATTATATTCTGCTTTCGCACCGAGGCAAGCGCATTCTGAATCGGCCGCCAGCTAAACCCAACCGACAACACCCCCAGGAGAGGTTTTTCATCCCCGTGACACTTATAACAGGCCTTCTCATTATGGACAGGAATGGCGTAACGCAATATCTTGACATTTACATCATTTTCAAGGAACGTTTCCAGACCCTGTGCTAATTTACCTGTGCTAAACACTTCAAGAGTAATCTTAGAAACGGTTTTTCTGTTGATATCATGACGGTTTGTTCCATTACGCTTGATAATACCAGTGTCATCGCAAAGATGAACTACTTCCATATCTTCCAGGGTGCCCAGCCTCTCCAATATGGCCTGAACTTGCTCCATTTCGCCATCCAGCATGGGATACTCTATGCTCTTCATAACAGTATCACTTATTTCCAAGGCCATTTTTTTGTTCTCTTCAGTATAACGATTAACCTGGGAAATCACATCAAAATAGCCAAAAGCGCCCAGCACCGTAAACAGGATTATGCTCACGCCTAATATTATCTTGGTTCTTAAACCTCCTGATATGAATCTCTTTAAATTTACCCATCTGAACATAAAGAAAATTCCCGCTCAAACCTAAAAATAAATTATGGCATAGATGCCTGAACCTGCCAGGAAACTGATTTTAGCCTTTTTCAATACCCCGGATGCTTGTGTCCGCTGTGACAGGAAGTACAAATGTTCTTTGGAATACTCAGTGTCTCTTGATGTTCGCGCTTGGTAGGAGCTTTGAGGTGCAAGCTGGCAGGACCATGGCAGCTTTCACATTGCTTATTGATCATGCCCGGAGTCTCCCGGACACTGGTAAATCCTCCCTGTTTTCCGTATCCCGTGGTATGGCACGGTATACAGCCTGAGTCATTGTCTTTTTTTCTCATCTTTATGATCCGGAAACTTTTTGAGTATTTCCAAGAATAATAGCTCGTCACGTGTTCGGAATGGCAGTCATTGCATTTTTCCATTCCAACATATTTTGCTTGCTTTTCTTGTCCGGCAATAACGGCATTAAATAAAAAAAACGAAAATAAAATCAGCAGGAAGACAATCAGGATAGAGCCTCTTGACATATAAGCTTTATTTTTACTCTCCATATGATGCTCCATAAAAAATCCATTAACACTTATTTATTAACCGAATTAATATTATACTTTTTCAACTTTGCATACAGTGTACTGCGGCTGATGTTTAGTGTTTTTGCTACCCGCAATTTATTCCATCTGTATTCTTCCAGGACTCTTGCAAGAAATCGTCTTTCGTTTTGCTGAAAGGAGCTTATGTTTTCTTTTTTATCTTTATCAATATTATCAATAGGAAAACTCGTATTCTGGGGAAAATTTTGTTCGGTAATATATTCATCCTTGGTAAGAATAAAAGAGTGTTCAATAATATTTTCCAGCTCTCTGATATTACCAGGCCAATTATAGCCCAATAATAGCCTCATAGCCTCGGAAGAAATTCCTTTTACTTTTTTATTCCCTTGCGAGTTCAGTTTTTCAATAAAATATTCAACCAGAAGAGATATATCGTTTCGTCTAACCCTGAGAGGGGGAATATTTATTGGAATAACATGTAATCTGTAATATAAATCCTCCCGAAAGCTTCCCTTCTCCACCTCTTTTTGCAAATCTTTATTAGTTGCTGCTATTATCCTGACATTTACTCCAATGGTTTCCTGCCCTCCCAATCTCTCAAACTTTTGAAACTGGAGAAATCTTAGGAGCTTAACCTGTGACATTAAAGGAATCTCTCCGATTTCATCCAGAAAAAGGGTCCCATCATTCGCCAGTTCAAATCGTCCGATCCTCTTATGTGTTGCGCCGGTAAAGGCTCCCTTCTCGTGGCCGAACAACTCGCTTTCGAGCAATGTATGAGGGTATGCAGAGCAATTCACAACAACAAAAGGCTTGTCTTTTCTATGGCTATGCAAATGAACTGCCCTCGCAATAAGCTCTTTCCCTGACCCGCTTTCACCTTGAATCAATACTGTTGCATCGGTAGGAGCTATATCTAAAATCAAATTATAAATCTGACGCATCTTGTGATCTTTCCCGATGATGCCTCCAAAGCCTGAAAACATTTCGACCTTATCATCTAATCCCTTCAGCCTCTCCTCATTCAGCGCTATTCTTCTAATATCATAGGCAACCTGCGAAAGCATAAGATAAAAAAAGCGTAAATCATCTCCTGAAAAAACATTAGCCTCAGATGCAAGCAGAATCACTCCGCCGGCAATATCACCATTTCTATCTATCGGGACAACAGATAAAGACTTATAATTTTCAAAGTTTTTTAACCATCCATAGCCCATAGCGCTCAGTTCGGCAATCTCCATTGGATAATGCATCGAATTAATGGTAGATATAATTTCTTCTTTATCCTCTGCCTGCAAGCATCTATAACCATTGACCTTAATGAATTCGTCTTTTACTTCGTTAAAAACAAGGGGAATTGCCTCTTTAAACGAAAATATATTTTTGATTCGCTCGATGATAAGATCAAAAGCTTCGGCAAGATATTCCTTTTCACTGAGGTTGCATGTAATATCGCAAAGAGTTTTTATTTCATTATGCGATTTTTCAAGCGCTACTGTCTTTTCCTTTACCGCCTTTTTAAGCTTAAATGTATAATGCTTAAGCGTTTGTTTGACCTTCAACTTTGCTTCAGCACGTTGAAGAGCCTTGGAAAGAGCGTCCGCATTAATAGGTTTTGTTATAAAATCAGAAGCTCCAAGCTGTATTGACTTGACAGCCTTTTCCATGTCTCCGTGCCCGGTTATTATAATGACCTCTGCATCCGGATTTATCTCTTTGATCCTTTTTAAAACATCTATACCATCTATCCCGGGCATTTTTATATCTGTTAAAACAATAGAAGGGGCTTTTTGTTTAAACAGTTCAATACCGTTGTGTCCATTATCAGCCATTATAACATCATATCCCTCGTTTCTAAGAGATATGCTTAATAATTTTCTAATGCCTTCCTCGTCATCTATAAGCAATAACTTCAAAACGCCTATCCTCCCAATTTCGACTCCGGAAATCCGATTCTAAAATTGTTTGTTTGATTAAAGTTGCGAAACAGCATATTTTATATAAATTATTTCAAACAAAATACATATTCTGAAACGCAATAGCGAGCGAATCTAAAAACGGCTAACTTCCTTATGGTCTAAGATTCCCCGTAGCTTACTACAGGGAATCTTCAAATAGCTCATTTGGCATTTTAATAGGGCATTATTCGGCAAATTGTCAACAGAATTAGCAGCCACACATGTATTCGCAGCGAGCAAAGCCTGCGTTTGAGCTAAACATAATCTTTTTCATTGATGTTTTTTATTTTTTTGATAGTTTTATTTGATGAAATCGGATATAAAATATGCGTCAAAAAAATGAGATAAATGCTATGGCCTCCTGCCTGCTTGGAGCGCATTTTTCAATTGCAAAGGGCATGCACAACGCTCTGTATGAGGCAAAAGCGCTAAAATGCAATGCTATTCAGATTTTTACGCAATCTTCAAACGCCTGGAAGCAACGCATACTGACGCAAGAGGAGGTAGAACTCTTTGAACAGGCAAAAATAACAACCGGCATTAAAGCAATCGCCTCACACACCTCATATCTTATAAATCTTGCAGGTTATGAAAACAAGAAGCACGGCATGTCCCTTCATGCGCTGAAACAGGAACTTATCAGATCTTCAATGTTAGGCATCCCTTTTGTCGTGCTTCACCCGGGTTCTCATATGGAAAAAGGGGAAAAAGAGGGAATCATCAGGATAGCTGAAAGCATAAATGAGATATTTGCCCAAACATCTGATATAAGTTCACGCCTCCTGCTTGAAACCACCGCGGGCCAGGGCTCAAGCATCGGGCATACCTTTGAGCAGCTTGCATCTATATTAGATTTAGTAGAAAATAAAGAAAAAATGGGCATCTGCCTTGACACATGCCATATCTTTGCCGCAGGCTATGATATCAGGAATATCGAGTCATACAGTAAAACAATAAACCTTTTCGACAATATAATAGGCATTAACCGTCTATATTTTATACATTTAAATGACTCAAAAAAGGCTCTGGGCACAAGGATTGATCGGCACGAACATATTGGGCGGGGATTTATCGGCTTAAAAGCGTTTGAATATTTTATGAACGACAAAAGGCTTAAAAATATTCCAAAGATTATTGAAACCCCGAAAGAAAATGTGACTTGCGATTATGATAAAATCAATTTAAATAAGCTAAGGGCGATGTTATAGTAAAAAGGTCTTGAAATCGTCATGCCGGACTTGATAAGCCTGCCCCGCACTTGATGCGGGGCAGGAATGACGGAAAAGAGAACTTTTTGACTTTTTACGAGTTTATCAATCATAAAAGGCTATAAATAAAATGAATATAGAACACGAGAAGATAGATTTTGATATGCTTTTTGTTGGAGGCGGCCCTGCAAGCCTTGCAGGCGCTATTAGATTAATGCAGTTAGCCAAACAAAAGGGGATCAATCTGGAGGTGGCTATTATTGAAAAAGGGGCTGAAATAGGATCGCACGCTTTGAGTGGAGCTGTTTTAAACCCTGTTGCACTAAAGGAACTTATCCCTGATTTTCTTGAAAGAGGATGCCCTGTTGAACAAACCGTAAGAGAAGACGAATTTTACTTTCTGACCCGTAAAAGCTATTATAGCCTTCCTTATACACCGCTATATATGCGAAACAAAGGCTTTTACGTTATAAGCCTTTCACGGTTTACAAGATGGCTTGCGGAAATTGCCGAAGAGCTTGGAATAAACATCTTTCCAGGTTTTGCCGGAAGAGAGGTTCTTTACTCTCTGGATAATAAGTCAATCATAGGAATACGCACGGGAGACAAGGGGCTTGATAAAGAAGGTAAGCCTAAAGGCAATTTTGAGCCGGGAATAGATATATTGGCCAAGGTTACTGTGTTCGGAGAAGGGTCAAAGGGAAGTCTTATGCAGAATGTTGCAGAAAAATTTGATATCTTTTCCGGAAAAATGCCGCAGGCATTTGAAACAGGCATCAAAGAGGTTATACAACTGCCTGAAAACAACTATTTTAAGACCAGCAAAGGCAATGATATCCATACGTTCGGCTATCCTCTGGGCATCAGCGCACCTGGCGGCGGTTTTATCTATGAAATGGAAGGCAACAAAGCAGCTCTGGGATTTATTACAGGTCTTTCATATCAGGACCCTATGCTTGATCTGTATGAGGAATTTATTAAATTCAAACATCATCCTTTGGTATCAAAAATTATTCAAAACGGCAAGGTGGTCGAACAGGGAGCGAGGACCGTTTCCACCGGAGGATATTATACTATTCCCAGGCTCGCTGTAAATGGCGGAGTATTCATTGGCGGCAGTGCGTCAATGCAGAATACTCCGGGACTAAAGGGCATACATGTTTCCATGAAATCAGGTATGCTGGCAGCAGAGGCAATTATAAAAGCTCATGAAAAAAACAGCTTTACGCAGGAAACGCTCAATAATTATCATGAGTTGTTTGAAAAAAGCCTGCTAAAAGAAGAAGTTTATGAAGGAAGAAACTTTTCCCAGGCCATGTCAAAAAAGGGGCTGGTAAAATTTATCCATCTTGGCGCCCAGTATTTCACAAGAGGATGCGGGATACATGACAAAATGCCTGTTGAAGAGGATTATAAAACCCTGCGGCCTGCAAAAGCGGGCCCTAAAGACTTTAAAGGGATAGAGCCTGATAAAAAGCTTTTTGATGGTGTTTTATATGTTGACAAACTTACAGGAGTTTATCTGTCAAAAACCATGCACAAAGAGGATCAGCCGTGCCATATTCTTATCCACGATCAAAATCTGTGCATGAATGAATGTTATATTACCTATCAATGCCCCTGTATAAGATTCTGCCCTGGTAATGTTTACGAAATCGAGACGGATGAGAACAGCTCTCAAAGACGGCTTAAACTCAACCCGTCTAATTGCCTGCACTGTAAAACGTGTGAAATAAAGGATCCTTATAAAAATATAACCTGGACATGCCCGGAGGGCGGAGAAGGCCCGGGTTATACGCTACTGTAATTTAATAACTGTTTACGGTTTACAGCCTTCCTTTTCTTAAAATAGCCACAAGAAGCCATATTCCCATCATCGCGGCAGAAATAAATCCTATAATGCCGATTATAGATAATCCGTGAAACAGCGGAGGGGTTTTTGCAAAAACTATCAGGGCGGAACCGATAATAAGTGATGCTATAACAATCGAAAAGGATATCCTGTTGCTTATCTGGTTATAGGTTTCAAGCACAGGCTCAAAACCCTTATGCTCAAACCTGATGCTTAATTTCTGCTGTTTTATCAGCCGTGTAATTTCAAGAGTATCCTTAGGAAACTGCTGAAAAAATTGAAACGTGGCAGATATAAGGCTAATAATATCGCCGGCAATTCTTTTTGGATAAAACCTTGCGCTTTTCACCTTCTCAATAAACGGCGCTGCCTGTGCTATCATGTCAAAATCAGGATTCAGCTGAAGACCAACACCCTCTATGGTACTGAAGACCTTCATCATAAGAAATATATCGGCCGGAATTCTCAGGCTGTGACGTGAAGCCATTTCAATCAGGCCATAAAGCATTTTGTCGATTTCGATATCCTTTAGCGGCTTGTAAAGGTGCAGACCCATGAATTCCGACACCCCTCTTTCAAGCATTCGAACATCAGGATCTTCATCATATATGGTAAGTTTAAGCAGCGCCTGGGTTGCTCGTGCCGAATCTTTATGTACCACATTATCGATAAGATCAACAAAGTCCTCCTGTGTCTGCCTGTCCACAGAGCCTACCATTCCATAGTCGAGCAGGCATATTACATTGTTCGGCAGCACATAAATATTTCCAGGATGCGGATCTGCGTGAAAAAATCCATGCTCAAATACCTGACGTAAATATAGATCTGCTCCGCGTGAGATGATAATCTTTCTGTCAAGCCCGGCCTTGTCCAGCTTGTCAATTTCAGACACCTTGATACCATCCACAAACTCCATTGTAAGAACACGTGATGTTGTTGTATCTCGAAAGACCTTTGGGATATAAATGGTAGGGTCATCCAAAAATTCTACGGCAAACCGTTCCATGTTTGAGGCTTCTATGTTATAGTCTATTTCTCTTCCAATTGTTCTGGCGAATTCTTCGACTACTTTAACCGGACGGTGCAGGGCCATCTCCTCTATGTGACGTTCCATAAGGGTTGCCAGATGGAACATGATCTCGAGATCAACCTCTATGATTTTCCTGATACCCGGGCGTTGAACCTTGACAACGACCTCTTCGCCATCCTTTAATCTGGCCCTGTAAACCTGCCCGATCGATGCAGAAGCCAGAGGAGTCTTGTCTATAAAATCAAATATCTTTTCGGGCGGAAAACCGAGTTCCGTTTCGATTATATTGCTTGCTTCATCAAAGGAGCATGGAGGCACCATATCCTGAAGTTTGGAAAGTTCATTAATAAAATCAACCGGAATCAGATCAGGACGGGTGGAAAGTATCTGGCCGAGCTTAATAAAGGTCGGGCCCAGTTCTTCTAAAGCCAACCTGACCCTTTCCGCTTTTGAAAGCTTTTCAAGGCGATCGCGCCGTTTTTTTGAAATCATATTTAAACCGATTTCAAGATACTGCTCTATCTTCAACACTTCAATAAGATTGCCAAATCCATATTTAAAAAGGACTGTCAGTATCCGGCGATAGCGTTGCAGATGACGATAGGTACGGCCTATTACTCCGATTTTTCGTATGCTAAACATAATATTTTATGCTCTATGCTCTACTCTCCACGCTCCATGCTCTTTTCGCTGACAGCCTTTTTTAGCTCTCTTATCTCTTTTTTCAAACCCTTTAACTCATCTGCGGTTACCAAATCCGCCTTTTTCATCAACCTTTTTACTGTTTCCTCCACCCTTTCTTCCATTTTATTCTGGGCATCCTCATACCTTTTCTGAAGCTCATCAACAAACTTTTCCCCTTCCTTTTCAGACAGCTCTCCCTTTTTTACAAGCTCTTCAGCCAGGTCTTCAACCTCGTCCTTGGTTTTAAGGGCAAGGCCAATGCCGGTAAAAATAGCCTTTTTAATAAGATTAAGCATGGCATACTCCTTTTTTGTAATTTATCTTTTTATAAGTTTTCAGGTTTATGAAACAAGCCGGCCACAAAGTTCCACGCCGCCTTATAGTTTATAAGCCTTGCAAGCTCTATTTTTGTGGCCCTATCAGATAGCTTATTCTGCGCGACCTGGAGATGTAACTTTTAACAAACTTTTATTTTAATAAATTAACATATATACAAGGCTATTGCAAGGAGTTTAAGCCTTCTAACCGCACCTTGGCATCACATGTTAACGGGCTGTTGCCCGGCAGACTTTGTAAAAAACATTCGGCGCCAGCATTACAGTATATGTTTAAATAAAACCGCCCACATGAACAATTCTCACAAATACACCTGCGCAAGAAACTTTACATATTCCGATTGTTGTGCAATATATTCTCGTGGTTAATCCGCCTCAGGCGGACCCAAGTTATGAATTTTAAGAGAATTATATTATAATTCTGGTGTGTTGGTGCTTTTGTGGCTGAACTATTGCATATTCTGGCCAGCTTTAATGCTATGGTAAGGAAATAAAACAATGGAAACAATACCTGTCAAGCTCGAATCGCTAAAGGAATACCTTGAAGAACGTTTTGGCGGAAAACTTGAAATTCTTAGAGTCAAAAAGCTTGGGACCTTTACTGATACAATAAAAAAGTTAGGATATGGCGACACATTTCTGGTTACCTTTAGCAAAGAAGGTCGAGATAGATCGGTGGTGTTTTCTACAATGCGAAAGGATAAATACGGCCACCAGTATCTGTGGGACCGGGCTAATGTTTTGATGTTTCAGTATGATGCCGGCCAACGCCTTCCTAAACATGCTCATCCCCTTGATATCGGATACTTTAACCTCGAAGGGCTGGCTCGTTCTGTTCGTGATGCAAATATCTATTTTCTGCTGACGGAAAAGGTCGAGGGAACCGATTATTATTTGGATTTAAAACGCCTTAAAAATGAGCCTCTAAGAGATCTTGATATGGAAAGAGCAAGGGCGCTTGGCGAGTATCTGGCAGATATTCACAGCCAAAAAAAAGATGAACCGGACCTTTATACAAGAAAAATTAGAGAGCTTATAGGGCATGGCGAATGCATAATGGGTATTATCGATGGATATCCGGAAAATTACGATTTTTCCCCAGGCACTGCTTTTTGTGATATTGAAAAACTTTGTGTTGAATGGCGCTGGAAGCTAAAACAGTATACCCACCGCCTTTGCCGTGAACACGGAGATTTTCACCCATGGAATATAAAATTTAGAAAAGGAACGGATTTTTCTACATTTGACAGAAGCAGAGGAGAATACGGAGAGGCAGCAGATGATGTTTCCACATTGAGTATCAATTATCTGCTCTATTCTCTCCTGAAGCACGGCAAATTAGATGGTCACTACAAAAAACTGCACGATATTTATATGACTACATATTTGGAAAAGACAAAAGATCAGGAAATCTTTAAAATCATACAACCTTTTTATGCTTTCAGATGTCTTGTAATAGCCTCCCCTGAATGGTATCCAAATCATCCTGCAGATATACGCAAAAAACTTTTTAACTTCACAAGAAATATTTTGGCAACAGAAACAGTGGATATAAATGAAATCAACCGATACCTCGAATAGAGCATGGGCTGTCTGGTTTACAGGACTTCCCGGGTCCGGGAAAAGCAAGCTGTCACAACTTGTGTTTGAGATGTTGATCGATAATGGGATAACATGCGAACGGGTTGAGATGGATGCCATACGAAAGCAGTATGTTCAAAATCCTGAATATACGGACAAAGAACGTGATTTTGTTTATGAAAAACTGGTTGATTTTGCAACAGAACGTGTGCAAAACGGAATCAATGTAGTCATAGATGCGACCGCCCATAAACGATCGTACCGGGAAACAGCGAGAAAAAAGATCAAACGGTTTATAGAGGTGATGGTCAGATGCCCTCTTTCAATCTGCATTAAAAGGGAATCTAAACGCGAGAAAGGTCTGGTGGCGGCACAAATGTATCGTCGGGCGCTGGAACGAAAAGAAAAAGGGGTTCAGTTCAAAGATCTGGGGCCTGTAATCGGAGTGGATGTCCTGTACGAAGAAAACCCGGAGGCTGAAATCATTATCGATAACGGCACGGGCACGGCTATGGATAATGCCCTTAAAGTTAAAGAGGCAATCAGACAATACATAACCGTTCACGGTTAACAGTTCACGGTTCACGGTTAAAAAAACTGTGAACCGTAAACCGTGAACTATTACAGATATGTTTTAAAGGAGGGTAGCTATGCCGATATATGAATTTAAATGTTTAAAATGCCAGGAATATTTTGAGCTGCTTGTAATGGGTCAGGATGAAGAGAGCGAGCTTAGATGTCCTAAATGTAAGTCCGAGGAATTTGAGCGAATTATCAGCACAACCAACTATTCCATGAGCAGTGGTTCAGGCAAAGGTCAAGAGGGGGGCGTTAAGACAAGGCAATGTTCATCCGGCTCCTGCACTACCTATGATATACCGGGGCTGAGCAGGTAGAGCCCTTTGAAAAATTATCTGAAGTTTAAGTTATTTGAAAGTTGAAATCAAACACAAAGTAAAGGGTTTTGATGAGGATTAACAGGATGAGTTGTGATGTTTTAATCCTGAACATCCTGTTAATCCTGTCAAAAAAGTCTCTATGAAACAGATCCACAGTCAGGAAAAGCAGCAGTTTAAAAAGCTTTTTAAGCAGGAGCTTATTGATAATTTTGAGGACAGATTCAAGGTTCTTGAAGTTTTTTTGAAAACAGAACAGCATGTTACCATCGGCGAACTGGTTCAGATTCTTGAGGACCAGGGATTTCATTTTGAGCCCGATTTTGTAAGAGACACCATCAAGCTTATGTGCCGCTTTGGTTTTGCTCAGGCAAACAGGTTCGACAGCGGGCTTGTGAGGTATGAGCACAGACATTTATGCCGGCACCATGATCATATGATCTGCACAAAATGTGGAAGAATTATTGAATTTCACGACAAGCGGCTTGAGCTTTTACAGATACAGATAGCTGAAAATTACGATTTTCACATACTCCAGCACAAGATGGAGATTTACGGTATATGCCCTCAGTGTCTTAAAGAGCGAAAACAGACAATACCACTTGTTATGGCTAAACAGGGTGAACAGCTTGTTATCAAAGATTTTACAGGCGGCACAGGCGCACGCATGCGTTTATTGTCAATGGGTTTGAAGATCGGGGATACAATAGATGTGATTACCAATATCGGCAAGGGGCAGGTGGTTATTGCAATAGATTGCAACCGTTACGTGTTGGGGCGCGGCCTGTCGCAAAAAATACTTTGTTGCCTGGTTTAGACTTTTTGCAAAACCATCAATACTGACACGGAGAATTGAATATGCTGCTGAGTGAAATGAAGAAGGGGCAAAGCGGAATAATATCCGGCATGGGCGGTAATGGCATCTTGCAAAGAAGGATAAGAGAGATGGGCATTCTTAAGGGAACCCGGGTGTATGTTGAAAAATATGCGCCCCTTAAAGATCCGCTTGAATTGATAGTTAAAGGCTATCATATATCCCTTCGCGTTGAAGAGGCTGCCCAAATAACGGTCGATGATGTTAAACAGGATTCTTTGTAATGCATAAAAAGAGTATAACTATAGCTCTTGCAGGCAACCCGAATTCAGGCAAGACAACAATATTTAACAATATTACCGGAACCAGGCAGAAGGTTGGAAACTGGCCCGGGGTAACGGTTGAAAAAAAAGAGGGGATAGTCAGCAAATACGGTTATGATCTTAAAATTGTCGATCTTCCGGGAACTTACAGTTTAACGCCATTTTCCATTGAGGAGATAATTGCAAGGGATTTTGTCCTTGAAGAATGTCCGGATGTGGTAATCGATATTATTGATGCATCCAACCTGGAACGAAGCCTTTATCTCGCAACACAGTTAAGAGAAATCGATTGCAGGGTTATATTTGCCCTTAATATGGCGGATGTTGTCCGGGCACATGGGACCAGAATCGATGCTGAAAAGCTTTCCGAACTGCTTGATCTGCCTGTAGTATTTACTGTGGGCAATAAAAATGAGGGGATTGATACACTGTTAAAAAAGGCTATTGAGCTGGCCGGGTCAACAGCAGAAATCCAGCAAAAACGGAAGGTCAAATACAGCAAGGATATTGAAAATGCGATTGTTAAGCTTCAAGATTTTATTGAAAATAAAGTTGAAGTAAAGCCCGGCTATAATTTGAGATGGACAGCAATAAAACTGCTTGAAAATGATAAAATCGTAATGGAACGGATTTTCCGGAAGGCAGAGGGCAAAGGAGATGATTTGCTTCAGGAGGTTAAAACGCTTCGCGCGCACCTCATGGATCGTTTTAATGATGATCCTGAAATAGTTATGACCGATGAACGGTATGGTTTTATTGCCGGAATAGTAAAGGAGACGCTTACAAGTTCATCGCAAAATCGTGTTGATATATCCAGAAATATCGACCTTGTTTTAACGAACCGGCATTTCGGGTTTCCTATCTTTATTGTATTTATCTGGGCCATGTTTCAGCTTACCTTTTCCCTGGGAGCCTATCCAATGGAGTGGATTGACAGGGGGGTTACTATTCTTGCCATAGGGCTGAACAGCCTGCTCCCGGACTCTGTTTTGAAAGATCTCATTATAAATGGAATAATTCCCGGAGTAGGGAGCGTTATAATCTTTTTGCCGAATATTTTAATCCTTTTTTTCTTTATAGCCATCTTTGAAGATACAGGCTATATGGCAAGAGCGGCTTTTCTGATGGACAGAATAATGCATGTTATCGGTCTTCACGGAAAGTCTTTTATACCGATGCTTATGGGCTTTGGCTGCAATGTTCCTGCCGTAATAGCCTCCCGGACTCTTGAGAGTGAAAAGGACCGCATTCTTACAATTCTTATTACCCCCTTTATGTCCTGCTCGGCTAAACTACCTATTTATATAGTTCTTGCAGGCGCCTTTTTCAGCGCAAAGGCCGGCACGGTAATATTTGCAGTTTATCTTGTCGGAATAATAGTTTCCTTTGTATCCGGACGATTGTTCAGGGCCACTCTGTTAAAAGGGGCTGATGCTCCGTTTGTAATGGAGCTGCCTCCATACAGGGCTCCCATGATCAGCAGCCTTTTGATTCACATGTGGGACCGCGGCAAGATGTTTTTAAAGAAGATGGGAGGCGTGATACTTGTTGGTTCAATTATTATCTGGGCACTTTCGGCATTTCCCGGGAACATACGATATTCTTTAGATTATGCATCAGAAATTGTCAGGGTAGAAGCTTTATATGAGGCGGAAATTACGGCTGCCGGTAAATCTGAAAGAGATGTGATTGAGAAAAAAAAGGATGCGGCCATAGCAAAGCTTATAATGGCCCGGAGAGCGGAAAAGACGGAAAAATCTTTTATGGGGAAAATCGGCAAGAGCATTGCTCCTCTGTTTGCGCCTCTTGGAATAGACTGGCGCGGAAGTGTGGCGCTTCTTACCGGTGTTGTGGCCAAGGAAATCGTTGTCAGCTCAATGGGCATACTTTATGCTGTTGAAAAAGAGCCTGATGCTCTTCAGAGCGCTCTTGTCAAATCCAACATGACCCCTCTTTCCGCTTTTTCAATGATGCTTTTTGTTCTTTTGTATCTTCCATGTATTGCCACAATGGGAACCATCTGGCGGGAAACAGGGGGCTTTAAGTGGATGCTTTTCTCTCTTCTGTACAGCACGTCTCTTGCATGGATTGTGTGTTTTTGTGTGTATCAGGGAGGAAAGATTATAGGGATTAACTAAAGAAGGCGATGCAAAACTTGAAATATATAGTTGCAGCGATAATTTTTTTTATAATATTTAGCGGCATTGCCCTGGCTGAACGCTTAACTGTGGAATCGTCAGTCGCCAACATACGTTCCGGGCCGGGCAGTGATTATGATATCTTATGGAAGGTTGAAAAATATTATCCCATTGTAATTATAAAAAAATCAGGGCCATGGTACTTTTTTCGTGATTTTGAAGAGGATGAAGGGTGGGTGCATAAATCACTTGTCAATAAAACTCCCTCTGTTATCACAAAGAATGTAAAGTGCAACATCCGGTCAGGGCCGGGCTTAAACTATAAGATATTATTTTATGTTGAGAAAGGAATTTCGTTTAAGGTTATTAAACAAAAAGGCAAGTGGATTAATATTCAGCATGCTGATGGAGACAGCGGGTGGATCCACCAGTCTTTGGTCTGGTGATTAAAACCATCGTGGATCAGGAGCATAAGCGCTTAAATAAGTGGGGAATCGTTAACAATTAGTAATTCACAATTGATTATTAATTATTATACAAAATGGGTCGGTGCCGATAACTACTTAATTTATCACTGCAAATTGTCAATAATCAATTGCTAATTGTGAATTGTGAATTTTACTCCAACTACTTCTGATAGCATCTTAAAAAGTCAAATTCGTCGAACATGTCAGTTATTTTCGGTCACAGTACCGCAGGCGGCATAATCTATCTTTTTACGAATTAATCAAATATTAAAGGAGAAAAATGGCTAAGAAAAAGATAACGAGAAAACAACTGATAAAAGGACCGGATGAATTTATAAGCCTTTCATCCAGATTATTAGAATCCGCGATAAAATATAAGGTTCAAATATCATTTGTCCTTGGTGTAATTGCATTGCTTATAATTGTTGTTTCAGGGATTCGGTATTTTTCAAATAAAGCCGAAAACAGGGCATTCGCCTTGCTGGACCAGGCTATAACCGGATATAATTTTATTTTAAAGGATAATGGACCTGAAAAGGCTTACCAGGATTTTGGGCAGAATTTTGATTTTATTATAAAAAAATATTCAAGAAGAGATGCCGCAAAACTTGCAGGGCTTATATATGCCAATATTTGTTACAATGCGGGAGATTATGAAAAGGCAACAGCCTTATATGATAAATCTTTAAAAGACTTTAAAAATCACCCATCGATTGAAACATTTATTCTAAGCGGAACAGGTTACAATCATGAAGAAAAAAAAGATTACAAGGCCGCAGTGAACTGTTTTGAAATGATTGTTGCGCAATCAGGCACTATAATGAAAGATGATGCTCTTTTCAATCTGGGCCGGCTTTATGCGGCAATGGGTGAGAACGAGAAAAGCATAGCTGCTTTTAAGAAGATTATTTCCGACCATACTGATTCAATCTATATTGAGATCGCAAGCGAAAGGGTAAGCGGTTGAGATCTTTGCAAAACGCTCCCTTATTTCCAACAAGTTGCCATCACAAATTGCGCTAACTGCGGAGAATGCGAGCGAATTCAAAAAGCTCTTATAGACAGCCCTTCTAAACATAATATTATTGAAAATTCGCCTTTTAAATAACGGAAAATGACAAAACCACAAAGAACTGTAAAACTGGATGAAATCACAACGGAAATTATTCTTGAAAGTATATCCGATGGTGTTTTTACGATAGACCACAACTGGCAAATCACCTCGTTCAACCACGCCGCTGAGGAGATAACCGGGATTTCCCGAAAGGAAGCAATCGGGAGGCACTGCTGGGAAGTTTTTCGTTCAAACATGTGTGAAGGTGATTGCGCCTTAAAAAGAACGATGAAAGAAGGCAAATCGTTTGTCAGTACGTCTACCCATATTATTAACAGTGAAAAAAAACGCATCCCCATCACGGCATCCACCTCCCTTTTAAAAGATAAAAAAGGAGAAATCCTTGGCGGGGTCGAGACATTCCGGGACCATAGTCTCGTGGAAGAATTACGGAAGGAGCTTTCCGCTCGTTTTCAGATGGGGGATATGGTAAGCAGCAGCACGGCGATGAAAAAAATTTTTAATATCCTGCCGCAGGTGTCTGAAAGTGACAGCACGGTACTTATTGAGGGAGAAACAGGCACCGGCAAAGAGCTGGCGGCAAGGGCAATCCACAATTTAAGCCACCGTAAAAATGAGCCTTTCGTTGCCATTAACTGTGGCGCCCTCCCGGACACGCTGCTTGAGTCAGAGCTTTTCGGCTACAAGGCCGGCGCCTTTACCAATGCGGTCAAAAACAAACCGGGACACTTTGCCCTGGCGGAAGGCGGCACGATCTTTCTTGATGAAATCGGGGACACCAGCCCCGCATTTCAGATCAGGCTTCTGAGGGTCATTGAAGAAAGAGAATTTCAACCCTTAGGTGCTGTAAAAAAAGTAAAGGCGAATGTCAGAATTATCGCCGCAACCAATCAAAACCTTTCTGAGATGGTGGACAAGGGTGCGTTTCGTCAGGATCTCTTTTACCGCATCAATGTGGTACTGCTGAAACTCCCCCCGCTTCGGGAACGGATGGGAGACATCCCGCTTCTTGTCGAGCGATTTATCGGCAAGTTAAACAGAATTCGCGGAAAGGCCGTAACCGGTATTGATCAGGAGGCGCTTGAAGCGCTTATGCACTATGATTTCCCCGGTAATATCAGGGAGCTGGAAAATATTATCGAGCATGCCTTTGTGCTGTGCATGGTGGGAAAAATTCAGTTGCGACATATGCCGATCAACCTGTCTTTGCAATCTCTGGCTGCGGATAAACATGCAACAGAACATGATACTTTAAAATCAGCGGAAATAAAGATCATAGCGGATGTACTGAAACGGAACAACTATAACCGCAAGGCTGCGGCCAAAGATCTCGGAATGCATAAAAGCACGCTTTTCCGAAAGATCAATAAGCTGGGGATAGTTCTTCCAAAAATTGACGGGCGCTCCGACCGAAAATAAAACCATTCATAATGTTGCATAATTGCGACTTTTTGAGTCGCCTTTTTGCACGTCTTTCTGCCTGCGCAAAACCATGCAATAGCCGCATCTGCACCATAAGTATTCGCAATTATTAAATATCAGCGTTAAATCAATTCGCAATGACACATTGGCATGTTGTTTGCTACTTCTTTTATAAATAAGGAGGTCATTCAGGATTATGAAAATTGCGCTTACTGTCTGGGAAGACCGGATTTCACCGGTGTTTGATGTTGCAAACACGCTTCTTTTAGCGGAGATAGCAAACGGCGAAGTATTAAACAGACAATTTGCGCCTTTTAATCCTGTAATATCATCACGTCTTGCGGAGATGCTGAAACAAATGGGTATATCCGTCCTGATATGCGGGCTATTTCGGAAGTGCCTGCAAATATCATTGCAGTGAACGGCATAGAACTTATTCCTTTTATTTCCGGCAATGCGGACAGGGTGATTGACTCTTTTGCAAAAGGCAAACCGATTATCCCGGCATTTTCAATGCCGGGATGCGGGAAACAGTGTCGCAGACATGGTAAAAAGAATAATTATTTTGCTCAACAACCGAGCAACGCCAGACTTTTTTAAAGGAATATCAATCAGTAAAGTTGTTAAAAACAGTATGTTTTGCAATTGTACCCGCTTGGATGCAATATTTCCTTTCCCTTAATCAGCCTTCAGTGAAAACAAATTTACTGAGGGCTGATGCGGGGAAATTTTAGTTGAAAGGATATGGAGGATACTGGATTGCAGCTTCACAATATATTTAAATGGTTCAAAACAGTTCAATGCAGGCGAGATAAATGATACATATATTACTGGTAAGTTCTGATAAAGATTTTTTTACCGATTTAGCATCAAACATGGAAAAAAATGTCAATTTGAGCATTTCACGGGCAGTGTCCGGCGTCAATGCCCTCTCCATGATTTCAGTTAATAGCTTTGAACTGGTAGTGACTGATGAATCACTTTCCGACATGACCGGTCTTAAATTCGTGGAAAAACTGGTTTCAACAAATCCGATGATCAATTGTGCCGCAGTCAGTTCTCTTTCATCCGAGGATTTTCATGCAGCAAGCGAGGGGCTTGGTATTCTTATGCAACTGCCGCCCCGGCCGGATAAAATTCATGCAGAAAATCTGTTGCAGTACCTTAAGAATATTTTAAGCATTACAAACAGAACAGGCTGATTAAACAAGGAGTCTTTTTGCTTATGATTATAAGTATTGCAAGCGGAAAAGGTGGAACAGGCAAGACAACCGTGGCCACAAATCTGGCGCTTTCACTTGAATCCGGTGTTCAACTGCTGGATTGTGATGTGGAAGAACCCAATTGCCATCTCTTTTTAAATCCACTAATTGAAGAAACCATAACTGTTTTTACACCTGTGCCTGAAATCGATGAGGATAAATGTACTTTCTGCCGGAAATGCGTTGATATTTGCCGGTTCAAGGTTATCGCCATAGTCGGAGAAACCGTTCTCACGTTTCCGGAACTGTGTCACAGTTGCGGCGGTTGTATGGTGGTATGTCCTGAAGATGCCATAACCGAAACCGGCCGTGAACTCGGTGTAATTGAAAAAGGCAGTCTAAATAATATCGATTTTGTGCATGGACGTCTCAGGATTGGTGAAGCAATGTCCCCTCCCCTGATCAAAAAAGTCAGATCCTTTGCCCGGTCTGATAAAATCAATATTATTGATGCGCCTCCGGGTACGTCATGCCCGGTTATTGCCGCCATGAAAAACACTGATTTTGTTTTATTGGTAACCGAGCCCACGCCTTTCGGTCTCCATGACCTGAAACTGGCGCTTGAGGCGGTTAAAATTTTGGGCATTCCCCACGGTCTGGTCATTAACCGTTCAGATATCGGTGACAGCCGGGTACAAGAGTATGCCGGGCAGGAAAACCTGCCGATTTTGATGGAGATTCCCTTTGACCGGCGAATCGCTGAAGCCTATTCAAGGGGGAGGCCTATTGTGGAAGAGATGCCTGAGTGGAAAGAGAAATTTCTAAAATTATACAGTCAGGTTGAAAAACTGGTTGGGCAAAGGAAATGAAATTCAATGAGAGAACTGGTGGTTTTAAGCGGCAAAGGCGGTACCGGAAAAACAAGTTTGACAGCTGCTTTTGCGTCTCTGTCAAAAAACAGTGTTCTGTGCGATGCGGATGTAGATGCCTCAGACCTCCATCTGCTGATGGCCCCTGATATCAAACAACGCACCTATTTTAAGGGCGGCGGCATTGCGGTCATTAATCCGGATCAATGCACCGGGTGCGGTCTCTGTATGGAAGTTTGCCGGTTTGATGCTGTTAAAGAAGGTTTTAAGGTTGATGAAATTGAATGCGAAGGCTGCGGGGTCTGTGTGGATCTCTGCCCTGAACGGGCAATCGATTTTCCGATCAAAACATGCGGAGAATGGTACATTTCAGAAACACGGTTTGGCCCGATGGTTCATGCAAGACTCGGCATTGCTGAAGAAAATTCCGGCAAGCTGGTTGTTCTTGTCAGGCAGGAGGCAAAAAAGCTCGCTGAAAGTAAAAATATCGACCTGATCCTTACCGATGGCCCGCCAGGCATAGGGTGTCCTGTTATCGCTTCACTCGGCGGTGCTACCGCTCTGATTATTGTAGCTGAGCCCACGGTTTCCGGGCTGCATGATATGGAACGGGTCACGCAGCTTGCAGCCAATTTTAAAGTGCCGTGCATGGTATGCGTTAACAAGGCTGATTTGAATCCTGAGCAGGCAGAGGCGATTGAAAAACTGGCCCGAAAGAAAAACCTGTCGGTTCTCGGTCGTATTCCGTTTGACCCTGTTTTTACAGAATCTATGATTCAGGGTAAAAATATCATTGAATATAAAAATGACTCAAAGATCAGTCTGATCGTCAGAGAGATATGGAACCAAATTATGACATCACCGGCCATGAACAAAAAGGAATAATGGATTAAAATATTATTAAATAAGGAGAACTTTTATTATGAAAAACGGAAGAATTGCAGTTCCATCCAACGGACAGGGGGGTCTTGACGGAACCAGGGCAGGACATTTCGGTCATTGTGAAGTGTTTACTTTTATTGATGTGGAAAACGGAGAAATAAAAAATGTTTCAACACTGCAGAACCAGGAACATGTCCAGGGCGGATGCATGGTTCCTGTCAACCTGCTGGCAGAACATAAAGTTAACGCTCTCGTCGTCGGAGGAATCGGCATGCGACCGCTTATGGGGTTCAGGCAGGTGGGTATTGATGTCTATTATGATGGTGAACGGGCTGACATAAGGCCTGTGGTTGAAGATCTTATCGCAGACGAACTGCAAATTATTGCAAACGACCAGGTTTGCGGTGGTGGTGGAACGAATCCGGCCTAAAGGAGAAATAGAAAATGAAAATAGCTGTTACATCAAAAGGAACAGATATTGATTCACAGATTGACCCCAGATTCGGGCGCGCTGAGTATATTCTTATAGTAAACACAATCAGTCTTGAGGTTGAAGTGTTGAATAATTCAGAGAATGTAAACGCGTTTAAAGGCGCCGGGATTCAGGCTGCCGCCATGGTAAGCGACAAAGCAGAGGTTTTGCTTACAGGTTTCTGCGGCCCTAATGCGTTTAAGACGCTTGAGGCTGCAGGGGTAAAGGTGGCAAATAATGTCAGTGGTACGGTTAGAGATGCTGTAAAAGCCTTTAATGAAGGTAAAGTGTCCTTTGCTGACGGCGCTAATGTCGAAGGGCAATCCTAAAAAGATCTGAATTTTTCTGACAGCAAGCGCATATAACGCAAAACATACACAGTGTATATTAGCGGCGTTTTTGAAAGAAAGGTGTAGCTATGAATAAGGAGGTTCAGAAATGAAAGTCGCTGTAAGCTCCACCGGAAATGATTTAACATCTCAAATTGATCCGCGTTTTGGCAGGTGCAAGTGTTTCGTAATTGTCGAAACAAATGACATGCGCTTTGATGCATTTGAAAATGAAAATGCCGTCCTTTCAGGCAGTGCAGGTATTCAATCTGCCAGTTTTGTGGCTTCTCAGGGAGTCAAAGCAGTGCTGACAGGCAATTGCGGGCCAAAAGCGGCACAGGCGCTTTCTGCAGCAGACATTGAAATTTATGTCGGACAGACCGGAACAGTCCGGGATGCTGTGGAAAAATATAAAAAAGGTTTTTTGGTCTCGGCTGCGGATGGTAATGTTTCTGAAAAATTCGGCGCTGGCGGATCAGGATCAATGCAGAATTCCGGAAAGCCGGTATTTAGCCGAAAAATGGGCATGGGTGGCGGCAGAGGCATGGGTATGGGAGGAGGCAGAGGTATGGGCGGCGGCAGAGGCATGGGTATGGGTGGTGGAAAAGGTATGGGCCGCGGTATCGGCATGCCGCCGGCTGATCGGGAGGCTTCAGGTGATTTATCAAAGGAAAAAGAGTTAAAGCTGCTGCAGGAACAGGCTCGAGAATTGAAAAAACAGATGGAAAATATTGAATCCAGAATCAAAAACCTAAAATAAATTTTCATATCATTTAATTTTAACAAAAGGAAGAATTCGTATGGGCGACCATTTTGATGCTTTTGTAGAAACTCTGCAGGAGCAGATATTTGATGAAACGAAAGAAGCCTTCGGGGAAGCAGGTTTTCAGCGCTGGCGCAATCCTCTCTACAAAGGAAAGCTGGAAAATCCTGATGCGCATGGGCGTATTACGGGTAGCTGCGGTGACACAATGGAAATTTACCTGAAATTTAAAAATGACCGTGTAAGTGAAGCATCATATCTCACTGATGGCTGTGGTTCAAGCACGGTATGCGGTTCTTTTACAGCAGAGATGGCAATCGGGAAAAATCCTGATGAACTTTCTGAAATCACCGGTGAAATTGTATTACAAAAAATCGGCAAATTTCCAAAAGAGGATGAGCACTGCGCCTTGCTTGCCGCAGAGACACTCCAGGAAGCGTTGCACAGCTATTTAATTAAAGACAATATACCGGGCGAAAAATGACGGCATCCAAAGAATTAATTACTGTACATGTAAATGTTGAAAACGCCAAAAAAATTGCAGGTCGAGATGAAAAAGGTGTTTATCGAGTAGACACAGCGGACTGGGTGGGCAAAATGATTTCAAATGCATCGAATACCGGCATGCCCCTATATTTCCCCGGAAGAAATGGCAAAAATCCTTGAGGAGACAACCGGTGTGCCAGTGGTGCTGGGCACGCATGAATATCACTGAAATAGCCCCCTATGGGATATATGAAAGTGGAAATAAAACCGATCGGTTTTGCTCATACGGATGAAAAAAATCAGCAAAAATGACAAGAGCTGCAAGTCTCCGCTGTGAAAAGAATATGAACAGCTGCCCATTGACTAACTGTTTTAAATGCATGCTTGGAAAAGAAATTCCGGAAATTAAATCCATAGGTATTTTTGGATAAAGCAGTCTCATGAAAATCACTATTATATACGACAATACCGCATGGGAAAAAAATCTTACGCCGGACCGGGGATTTTCCTGCCTTGTTGAAGCATACAACCGGAAGATTCTTTTTGATACAGGCGCAAAAGGCGGGATTCTGCTTAATAACATGAAAAAACTCGATATTGATCCTTCTGAAATAGACATGGTTTTTATATCACATGATCACTGGGACCACACGGGCGGGCTTTTGGATGTTTTGAAAAAAAACCAGGGTAGCGTGTATCTACCGAATTCCTGCAAAGGAGCCGATAAAGCCGTTAACACGGTAAGGATCAATGATGCGCTTAAAATTTGTGAGAATATCTATTCCACAGGCGAGCTTAAACATATTGAGCAATCCCTTGTCGTCCGAATAGGGGATGAAGTGGTTGTTATCGCGGGATGTTCCCATCCGGGGGTGCGGGAAATTGTCGGGGCGGCATCCAGATTCGGCAACGTTACCACACTGGTCGGCGGCCTGCACGGATTCAATGATTTCGACATGATAAATGATCTGAAAAAAATTTGCCCAACCCATTGCACTCAGTATATACAGGAAATCGCGACACGGTATCCTGAAAAATATATGCTCGGCGGCGCGGGAAAAATAATTGCGTTATAGCTATGAAAACCGATTACGATTGGGGGGCTGACTTGCGGGCGGATTTGAAGGCTATGGGCTGAAGAGCTAAGCCCTCAATCTTTGGTACAGGCATTGCAGGAGGAAGCCGAGGTTAAGAGCATAAAGGGCGAAAAAATATAGGGTTTTAGGAACAAAAAAAATCGGCCAAACATGGGGGGTATGCTTGGCCGTTAAGGAGAAAAACAGATGGAAAAAATTATCAGGTTATCTATTAGCTAAGCAACTTGCGTGCCAGGTTGTATGGCTAATGCGCCCAACTCCTTTATTGCTGAATTATCAATAGGTTGTGTTCCTTATCAAGATTTCTTGCCCTTATAAACTATTTATTATTACCAAAATTTGTTTCCATTTAGAAACGCCTGGTTTCCATTTGGAAACTAATTGCGTTTTTAAAGAGACTTTTTGGACAGGATTAACAGGATATTCAGGATTAAAACATCAAAACTCATCCTGTAAATCTTTATCAAAATCCATTACTTTACGTTTGATTTCAACCCGTTTTATATTCACCGCAGAGGACGCAAACAAGCTGATTTTTTACAAAGGGCTAAAGTGTCTCAATTAGGGTAATAGTTCGTGTCTGCTTATTTTTTTGCTCAGGCCGCTTTTGCCGATGCCTAAAAGTTCAGCAGCATTGGACTGAACATTATTTGTGAGCTTCAAAGCCCTTTTGATCATATTGTTTTCAACCAGAGCAAGAGTCTCATATAATTTTGCATTGCTGGGTATTCCGTCAAGATACATTGAACTGTCAACATTGTTCCTGAAATCCCTGGGAAGATCGGACACCCTGATGATTTCATCAGAACACATAATCATCGCCCTCTCAATAACATTCTCCAGCTCCCGAACATTTCCGGGCCAGTTGTAATTGTTAAAAAGACGTTCAACTTCATTGTCAAGACCCTTAACAGGAGTATCTGAACCGCGTTCATCAGCATATTTTTTTATAAAGTGATCAATTAAAAGCCGGAGATCATCTATACGTTGTTTCAGGGGCGGCAGGACAATATTTACTACATTCAATCTGTAAAACAGGTCCTCCCTGAAGCGGCCATGATTCATCTCTTCCTTTAACTGTTTGTTCGTGGCGGCAATAATACGGATATTGACGGAAAGCGGCTTAACTCCGCCGACCCTTTCAACAACCTTTTCCTGAAGAACCCGTAATAGTTTTACCTGGAGACCTTGTGAAAGCTCGCCTATTTCATCCAGAAACAGTGTCCCCTCATCAGCCATTTCAAACCGCCCCTTTTTCATGGCTATGGCACCGGTAAATGACCCTTTTTCGTGGCCGAAAAGTTCGCTTTCAAGAAGATTTTCAGCAAGGGCGCTGCAGTTTACGGCAATAAAAGGTTTGCCACGCCTTGGGCTGTTAAAGTGAATGGCTTTTGCCGCCAGCTCTTTTCCTGTGCCGCTTTCACCCTCGATCAGGACGGTCGCATTGGTTGGCGCAACTTTACGGATTATCTCAAAAACATCCTGCATTGCCTTGCTTTTGCCGATTATGTTGCTGAAACTGTACTTTAACCTTACAACATCACGCAGGTATATGTTTTCTTTGACTACGCGGTACATTGAAACCGCTTTGTTCACATAAACAACCAGCGTTTCATTATCAAAAGGCTTAAGAATGTAGTTGTAAGCCCCTTTTTGCATTGCCTGTACCGCCTTTTCCACTGTGCCGTAAGCAGTCATCATTATGACCGGAAGATCGGTGTTTTTGGTCTTGATCTTTTCAAGCAATTCAATACCGTCCATTGAAGGCATTTTCATATCGGTTAAAACAAGGTCAACATCGGAGTTATTCAGAATTTCAAGCGCCTCTTGGCCGCTATTGGCGGTTAAGGTCGCAAAACCTTCTTCTTCCAGCACAGCGCTTAATATGGGTGGATAATTTTTTTCATCATCTACGATTAGAATGGTTTCCATTGATGATACCTTTATTAGTATATAACTTCAGACATCATAAAAACTATTTATATCTGTTCACAGGTTCAACAGTTCAGGGTTCACGGTTCAGGGTTATAAGGTCGCGGTTTAAGAATTCAGAGCACAGAGTTATTATTTTCATATTGCACTGTGAACCGGCAATTCAATTCTAACACAGGCTCCATGAGCAGGTTTGTTGTCAATCCGGATGCTTCCTTCATGCATTTCGATGATGTTTTTTACAATGCCCAGGCCCAGGCCCGTCCCCTTTTCCTTTGTAGTAAAAAAAGGTTCCCATATCTTTTCCATAACATCTTCCGGCATACCTTCCCCTTGATCTTCAAAAGTAATTGTTACTGAGTCATCCTTTGAAGTAAGCTGAATATCTATTTCCCCGCCACCCGGCATGGCCTGCATGGAGTTTATCAATATGTTAAGGAATGCCTGATATAACATGGCGGAATCGGCCATTATTTTCGGGAGATTATTATCATAATGCTTCTTAATTATATAGCCCTGTTTTTTTATCTGTGGCTCAAGAAAGGTAATATTTCTGTCAAGCACTTCTTCAACATGGCACGGTACAAGATTCGGCATTTTAGGTTTCGCAAAATTTAAAAAATCTGTTATTATATTATTCAGTCGATCCGATTCTTCTAAAATTATATCCGGAATAGTGCTTGAAGGATCAAAATGGTTCATTTTTTTCTTTAGAAGATCGGCTGAACTCCTGATGATCCCTAATGGATTCCGGATTTCATGGGATACACCCGCTACCATCTCTCCCAGCGAAGACAGATGTCTCGCTTTAGTTAATTGCTCCTTAAGCCGCAGCCTTTCCAGGGCTCTGTTTTCAATAATTGCCTCTCCCCTCTTGACTACAAAGAAAAGGGCCAAAAAAAGAGCGCCCATAATCAGGGCAATCGTGATAATAGCAAGTATCTGAAATCGAAAAATTGTTTTAAAATCTTCTGATATGTCTTGAACGATTTCAAAAACACCAAAAACCTGTCTTTTTAACGTCGGCAAAGGCTCTTCCGTGCGTAATGGAGCAAATGTAATCAATTTAACATCTTGGGGAAATCCAAACAGGATCTGAAAAAAGTTGCCTCTTTGAATCAGTTTTGATGTTGATGCGTCTGAAAGAGCGCTTATATACCCTTTGTCTCCGACATTCTCGGAACCTATCAGTTTTTGATCATAACTGTAAATAATTGTGTTATTCTTATCATAAATATTTACCTTTTCTACATTGAAGCTATGTAAAGTGCTTTTGACGATCATATCCATTCTTTTATAATATTTTTCTTCGCTGAGCCGGATTACCTTCTGGTGTGTTATGGAAAGAGGAAGGTAAAATTTCATATAAACCTGATGATTAAGATTTGCTACAAGAAGCTTGGCATAGTCTTCACTCTTCTTGATCTGCATCATTCTTGACCAGTGATTGTTGAGACCAGCTAAAATCAGTATCCCTGAAAAGGTTAATATCAGGCTTGTAAAGGTGAAATACTTTACCAGTTTGAATGGTTTGACTTTTTCATCTGAAGGTTTGGAAATCATATTTATTAAAATGCGGCGCGTTCAATATTATCTTTTACTTAGGAATCGGGATGTCTGATAAAATACTTTTAATATCATCATCCGCAAAGCTGATTCCAGCTCCGATAAAAAAGGATTCTTTTCCTTCGTCACTTATAAAATCGTCAAATCCCGAGGTTATATAGATGTGTTTAAACGGTTTATAGTCGGCTTTGAATTTCAGGTGTGCGTTTCTGTCCGGATCAAAATCAAAGGCTTCGAGTGAAAGGGTCAAGCAGTCACTGAAGAGATAGTAATCAAGGCCGACACCACCGGTAGATTCGAAAAGACCGCCGCGCAATCCGATGTCATAATATCGTTTTGCTATCTGTGCTGAAAATTTGAGTGCATCCTTGTCGTTTTCCACTGTACGTGTAGTATTTCCGTTTGTTGTGGTATCTTTTATCTCTTCCTTTCCGCTTGGATCGTCCAATACCTGAAGCAGATAATATTTATCCTCCCTGGGTTGAATGCGAAGCGAAAGATAAGATTTAACTTCATTACTGTCAAAAAGATATTCTCCTCTATAATCAAGATATGTTTTATATTCGTCCTGTTTCTGGAGATAATCGTTTATGCTGACGAGAGAGGTATTAATATTTTCTACTGTTTCATCCTCGTTTACCAGCTTTCCGATGCTTCCTTTGCCCTGATTAATCTTGGACGTAATCTCGTTAATGTCGGCGAACAGCACCTCCATTTTTTCGGAGGCCTTGCGCACATTAGATATTATACCGCGGATATCCTCCCTGTTAGTATCTCCTATTTTGTTTAATGTTCCTGAAAACTTGGACAGATTGGCAATTATGTTTGTGACATCATGATTGTTTTCCTGAACGGTTTTATTTAAGGTTTCAACCATTTCTTTAATATTTTCAACGATAGAGTTAAGTGAAGCCTCCCCCTTTTCGCCGCCGACAACATTTGCCAGGGAATTTGTCAGCCTGTTGATATTTTTTGCCACATCTCCCAGGGTAATCATAAGGGTATCCATGTCCGTTGTTGGGACTGTTTTGACGATCCTGTCACCCTCTTTTAGCTGGGGAGCGGAAGGAGATCCCTGGACAAGTTCAATATATTTATCGCCAAGAATACCCTTGGTCCTGATAACAGCCTCTACATCCCTTGTCAGCCTTACATTGGAATTAATTCTTAAAGCAACCAGCGCTTTTCCGTTTTCCAGAGAAATCTTGCGAACCCTGCCGACCTCCACGCCGGCAATTTCTACCTGAACATCCTCTGCAAGACCTGTTGCAGAGTCAAAATATACATTAACATCATATCCCTTTGCTCTTTTAAAGCTCACTCCTCCAACCCGCATTGACATATATGTCAGGATGAGAATTCCGGCTACTACAAAAACACCTACTTTTGCTTCAACAGTTAAGTTTGACATGCTTTTTCGATTTCCCTGCTAATGAACCGTTTAATAACAGGATTATTAGACGATCGTATTTCTTCGGGAGTTCCTGTTTTTATAATCTTTCCTTCATACAACATTGCCACCTTATGCGCAATCTTGAAAGTAGATCCGATATCGTGACTAATAACGACAAAGGTTGCCTTTGTGTTAAGCTGTGTATTTATAATAAGGTCGTCAATGCTTTCGCACATAATAGGATCAAGACCGGTTGTGGGTTCGTCAAACAACACAATTTTAGGATTAAGCGCGATAGCCCTTGCAAGCCCGACACGCTTTCGCATTCCTCCTGACAGCTCAGAAGGCATCTTGTGTGTTACATTTTTTAAACCAACCTGTAATAATTTTTCTTCTACGATTTCACTGATTTCCTTTTTAGATAATTTTGTATGCTCTTTGAGCGGGAATGCAACATTTTCTCCAACCGTCATTGAATCAAAAAGCGCTGCGTCCTGGAAAAGCATCCCGAACATTTTTCGCATTTCGTTGAGCTCCTTATCGTTTAGCTTTGCAGTATCAATGCCATTAACAAGCACCTGGCCTGAATCAGGTTTAATAAGGCCCATAATATGTTTTAAAAGAACACTTTTGCCTCCGCCACTCCCGCCGATAATAACGGTAATCATTTCAGGCTCAATCCTGAGATCAAGATTGTCTAAAACCTTTTGGCCTTTAAATGATTTACATACTTTTATAAGTTCGATCATTAGAACTATACAGTCCAAAATTCTGTCATTCCCGCCCTGTGTGTCTCTGCGAAAGCGGGATACGTAGTAACACGAATGAAGCATCAGTGCTAACCGTCAGCGCTATCAAGTAATTACAGGGTGTCGTAATCCATAAGATTGCTTCGCTTTGCTCGCAATGACGTGTTTTTTGACTTTTTGCGAATTCATCAGGATTAGAACATAAATGACGTAAGAAAATAATCGCTAATAAAGATTGTTACCGATGACAGGACGACCGACTGGGTGGTTGCCTTACCAACCCCTTCGGCTCCGCCGGTTGTACGAATTCCTTTATAACATCCTATCAGGGAAAGTATCAGCCCAAAACATGCAGCTTTGATAAGACCGTTAAAAATATCTTCAAGATCAACAAATTCAACAATTTTAGCTATAAAAATTCCGGAATTGATTTTCAGCATCTCTACGCCGACAAAATAGCCGCCGAGAATGCCGACAAAATCGGATACTATTGTCAAAACAGGCAGCATAAATATTGCGGCAACTATGCGCGGCATCACAAGATAGTGAATCGGGTTGACAGACATGCTATGCAAAGCATCAATCTGCTCTGTAACCTTCATGGTTCCGAGTTCGGCGGTCATTGCCGAACCTACGCGTCCCGTAACCATTAAGGCGGTAAAAACAGGCCCTAATTCCCGCGTCAGACCCAACGCAACGGTTGCGCCGACCAGGCTTTCACCCCCGAACATTTTGAAACCATAATACGATTGAAGGGCAAACACCATGCCGGTAAATATTCCTGTTATCAACACAACAAAGATCGAGTTGACTCCAACAAACTCCATCTGCTTAAAAATAAGCCGGAAACGAAACGGCGGGCGCAACATCCAGGTGATTGCGGAAATTAAAAGCAGTATAATCCTGCCGGATTCTTCAACAGCAATTAGAAAGGGTCTTCCCACACGTTCAAGTAAGCGTATCATCGGCTCTCTATCTGCTTCGTTGATTTGCAACCCATCTTTATCCTTCAACCCCATATCATCCCAGCATCCAATTATCCATATATGGAATCGACTCTTAAAGTCAAGGCTAAACCTTTATTATATCATGGGAAACCCAGCCCTTTAGACAAGGGCAGGGATCATCGGCTTTGCCTGGAAATATGGTCAGGGGCTAAATAACACAATATATAGTGACTAAATTAAAAACAACACAATATAAGATAATTATACCTAATTATAGATAAAAGATGTATAATTATATATAATTATCTTGACTTAATTATGACTCTTTGGTAAATAACATATATTATGTTTGATTTAAGAAATAATAAAGCTGTAGAGGGTTACATATATGAGTAAGAATTCATTAAAAGAAATTAGAGAATCTCTTATGATGAGCAAATCCGAACTTGCCAGGGAAGCAAATATTTCGCCGATTACTATTGCTCGCATAGAAAAAGGCATGAAGTGTAGAATGGAAACTAAACGAAAAATTCTTTTAGCGCTGGGTTTTGGGCTTTCAGATAAAAAGAAGATATTTAGTAGTTAAGAGTATATTATGTTATTCAGAAAAACATCAAATCTTGTTGGCTTAGACATAGGTTCCAGGGTTTTAAAAGCCAGTGAAATTGTAGAAACAAAAAGCGGGCACAGCCTGCAGCATTTCGGGATGCTGGATATGGCCTACGGCGCTATCGAAGAAGGGGTTATTAAGGATGCCGACAAGGTTGCAGCTTCAATTCGCAAACTCTTTAACGAAAATGATTTTAAGACGCAGGATGTCGCCATATCAATCGGGGGACTTTCTGTAATTGTAAAAAAGATCAGCGTTCAAACAATGACGGAAGATCAACTTCAGAAATCTATTAATTCTGAGGCAGAGCAGTATATTCCGTTTGCTATAAGCGATGTTAATCTTGATTACCAGATACTTGGAGAGGCTGAAAACAACCCGAATCAGATGGACGTGCTTCTTGTTGCAGTCAAAAAGGAGGTTGTCGACAGTTATGTCAATCTTATAGAGATGGCCGGGCTTAATCCCTGTGTGATAGATATTGATGCTTTTGCACTGCAAAATATCTTTGAACTGAATTATGCTTTGGAAGATGAAGGCATAGCTCTTATTGATATCGGCGCAAGTAAGACCTCGTTGAATATACTGAAGGGTAATTCTTTCTTATTCACTAGAGACGTGACACTTGGATGTAGTATGATAAACAGGAAAATCGTTTCACTTATTGATTGTTCCTACGAGGAGGCCGAACAGCTTAAATACGGCGAACAGCCGGACAGAATTTCGCCTGATGATGTAAAAGAAATTATTTTATCGGTGGTAGATGACTGGTGCGATGAAATAAGGCACGCGCTTGACTTTTTTTATTCCGCATACCCTGATAATAAGATAAAAAGGATTATGCTGAGCGGTGGAGGATCTTATATTAAGGAATTTCGCGAACTTCTGGCCGTAGAAACATTATCTGAAGTGGAAATAATTAATCCCTTTAAAAATATTCAAATAAATAAAAAAAGTCTTGATATTTCATACCTTGAACGAATAGCCCCTCAGGCCGCCATCAGCATGGGCCTGGCAATTAGAAAAATTGATGACAAATGATACGAATTAATCTTCTGCCATTTCGTGTTGCACGTAAAAAGGAGAATGTACGACGTCAGATCTCCATTTTTCTGCTGTCTTTTTTATTGATCACTCTGATTATGATCTATTATAATATTAGATTAAACAGCAAGATACAGGATTTGAATACCAGGACAAATAAAATCACAAATGAGCTGACACAATATAATAAGATCAACGATGAAATAACATCTATCAAAACGAAGTTGGAACTGCTGACAAAGAAAACAGAGGTCATTAAAAATCTTGGGCTGAGTCGTGAAGATTCCGTTCGTCTGCTCGATGCCATGACGGAGATGGTTGTTGAAAAACGGATGTGGCTGAACATGCTTGAGACAAAAGAAAAGACCGTCAACATTAAAGGTGTTGCTTTAGACAATAAAACAGTAGCCGATTTTATGACATGTCTTGAGGACTCAAAGCTTTTTAAGAAGGTGGAATTGAAAACCACAAAACAACAAAAATTTAAAGAAAGTATAAATCTCAAAAGTTTTGAAATTACATGCGAAAGCTAAAGGTGTGTCAACTTTGCAGGCAGGGCAAAAAAATAAATGAAAAAGATTAAAATATCATTGGAATTGTTTTCGCCTGTTTTTGAAAAGATCGAAAAAATCTCAAAGAAACAAAGGATGCTGATATATTACGGCAGCATAACGCTTTTGATAGGCGCTTTTGTATATTTTTGTTGTCTCCCCAAATACAAGACAATCGATAAATTAAGCCAGAATTATGATAAGCTTGAGCAACAGTTTGCTTCGGCCAAAATAAATTCAATACAACTGGGAAAATTCCGAAACAATATGAAAGAGGCGGAAAAGGATTACAGGCTTGTAATGAAAGCATTGCCGGAAAAACAGGAGATACCGGCTTTACTGGCAGGCATTTCACAAGCCGGCCAGGTTGTCGGCTTGGAGTTTATCCTGTTTCAGCCAAGAACGGAAATAAAAAAGGATTTTTATGCTGAAATTCCTGTGTCAATTCAGGTGGCAGGCAACTATCACAATGTCGGGCTTTTTTTTGACAAGGTCGCGAGTTTACCAAGAATTGTTAATATACAAGAAATAAAGATGACTTCTCTGAAGGGTAGCGACGAGCTCATCACTTCATGCAGCGCCATCACTTACAAGTTCATCGATGAAGCTCCTCCTGAGAAGTCAGCGGAAAAGAAAAAATAAAAAAACTTATGTTTAAATATCTTTTGTCTACATGTTTATTGTTTTCCGTTTTCCTGGTTTTGGGTTGTGAGGACAAGGCCTCGCCGCCACTTCAACCAAAGGTATTCAGTAAAAAGATCGTTATTGAAACTGAAAAGACAATCAAGAAGCCCGTAGCTTTATCAACTCCGGAAACGGATAATGCCGGCAGGGAAATTGCTTTAAAACCTGAGCCGGTTGCCGTCGAAATCAGGCTTTACAATCCTGAAGGAAAGATTGACCCGTTTGCTCCTTTATTCAAAGAAGAAAAGCCGGCTGCAGGGGATGAAGAGGCCACGGGAATGGGGAAAGAAGGGATATGCATTCCGCATACTCCCCTGCAAAAGACGGATTTAAGCCAGTTGAAGCTTGTGGGAATAATTCGAGCTTCAAGCGGAGACAGGGCAATGGTGGAAGAGGCTTCCGGCAGGGGATATGTTATTGAAAAAGGCACATTTATCGGGATAAATTGCGGCAGGGTAAGCCGGATATTAAAAGACATGGTAATTGTCGATGAACCGTTGCTGCCGGTTGAGGATGTGGATAAGGGTCGCATATACGATATTGACGGTAAAAACTTTTTTATAACCGAAATCAGTGGTAAAAGCTTTATTAATATTGACGGCAAACAGTTTGAAGCCAAAATCAACAAAATCAATGGCAGGGCTTATTATATTGATCCACAGGAACTGAAACTTCAGAAACCGTCTGGAGAATAAAAAATGTTTTACAAAATTATGAAATTTTCAAAAAACAGGGCTTTGTCAATTCTGATGATAATTCTGCTGATGCTTTTTGCAGGATGTGCTTCGAGCAAGGCGGTAAAGCAGGCAGATCAGGAAGCCGGAGAGTCTCTTAATCTCATCACGGATATCAGCACGGCAGAAGGTTCTGAATCGCTTGCCGTATTAATTAAAGCAGAGCAGCTGCTGACCTATACTTCTGTGAAGCAGCCTATGCCTTTAGGTGTGGCGCTGTACTTTCCCGGAACAGCTCTTGGAGAAATTGAAACCGCTCTGACCCCGGACAGCGATATTGTTGCGTCGATTAAAGCTTCCGCGCTGACCGAAAACGGGCATACCTCCAAGGTTGAGATCGCATTAAGACAGGATGCTCCTTATGAAGTATCCCGTGAAGGAAACGGCCTTCAAATATCATTTGCAAAAACAGGTAAAATAACCGCTTCCGCGCAAGACACATCAAACATCAATACGGCTGAAGTAAATATGCCGGCAGAAACCGCCCTGGAAGAGGATAAGGATAAAAAACCTGCATGGGTTAACCGGGTGGATTTTTCAAGCGAAGATGCCGGCAAATCAACTATTATTATCGGAACAACAAGGCCTGTTGAATACAAAATGGATAAGGCCGCGGATAAAAGGCTTAAGCTGATACTTTTCAACACCAATCTTCCGGACTATCGCAAACGGCCGCTGATAACCACCCGTTTTAACAGCGCTGTTGATCGTATTACGCCAACGCAGACTTCTGATTTAAAAACCGGTTCAATAATTGTAATAGAGATGCGCGAATCGGTTCCCTATTATGTCGAACAGGCAGATGATCTTTTGTTGGTCCATTTTGATGCATCTTCGATCCCTCCCAGACCGGCTGAAGAGGCTGATCTCCCATCCTGGAAGAAGGTTGTAATGCAGGCAACTGCCGGGGAGGAAGAAATTGAAGATAAAAAGGCCGAAGATAAAGTATTGCCGCCGAAACTTGCCGGGGAATATACAGGGGAAAAGATAGCGCTTGATTTCTATGATACGGATATCAAAAATGTGTTTCTCATTTTAATGGAGGTAAGCGGGAAAAACTTTGCAATAGACAAGGATGTAACCGGCAAGGTTACTCTGACCCTCGCAAAACCTGTGCCCTGGGACCAGGCGCTCGACCTGATACTGAAGATGAACCAGCTCGGCCAAACTTCTGAAGGAAATATAATAAGGATTGCCACCCTTGAAACACTCAAGAAAGAAGGGGATTTCAAGCAGGCTGAGATAAGTACGGCGCAAAAAGCCAGAGAGGAGCGAAAAACTCTTGGACCACTTGTTACCAAATATATTCCTGTCAACTATTCCAATGCAAAAACCGATATGCTGCCGCATCTTGAAAAGCTATTAAC
>DATKWZ010000051.1 GCA_035529315.1 Anaerolineae bacterium | reverse complement strand
GCGGTTTGGCACCTCGATGTCGGCTCATCACATCCTGGGGCTGGAGCAGGTCCCAAGGGTTTGGCTGTTCGCCAATTAAAGTGGTACGTGAGCTGGGTTTAAAACGTCGTGAGACAGTTTGGTCCCTATCTTTCGTGGGCGCAGGATATTTGAGAGGAGCTGTTCCTAGTACGAGAGGACCGGAATGGACGAACCAATGGTGTTCCAGTTGTCGCGCCAGCGGCATTGCTGGGTAGCTAAGTTCGGAATGGATAACCGCTGAAAGCATCTAAGTGGGAAGCCAACCTTAAGATAAGATATCCCTCCTGATGGAAACATCAGGACTAAAGACCCCTTGAAGACTACAAGGTTGATAGGCCAGGTGTGTAAGTTCGGTAACGAATTTAGCTTACTGGTACTAATAGGTCGTGAGGCTTAGCCACAAAATAATTGACACAAATTAGATGGATTCTTTTATGTACTTATATTTAAATTGAATTGCAGAATGGATAATTTTCCATTCTGCTGAAAAAAGGTATATTTTTTTTCGGTGGCGATAGCGAAGAGGAAACACCCGTTCCCATCTCGAACACGGAAGTTAAGCTCTTGAGCGCTGATGGTACTGCATGGGCGACTGTGTGGGAGAGTAGGGCGCTGCCGAAAAATCATTTATAAACCCGGAATCATTTACTGGTTCCGGGTTTTTTATTTGAGAGCCTCTATTTATGTGTACTTATTTAGATGTAAAACCAGCGCCGAATGTTGAAATAATTATCCAGTCGCCTTTACTCATTTACACCTCTATTCCAAAGAAATTTATTATGAGTGAATTGAGCCATTTTCTTAGCACGGAATAAGAATAGTAACGGGTAGCAATCTCGTAATTGTGATTTACCATTTCTGCTTTTTTTTCAGGTGATTCCAGTATTTCCCTTACTTTTTGAACTGTTTTTTTGCTTAGAAATCCGTCCATGGCTATAAGGTTAAAACCTTTTGGCTCTATGTCTCTTACAAATGTAGCATACCGGTTTACCAGCATGGGTTTCCTGAAATAAATAGCTTCAAGAAAGGCATTGCCGAATCCTTCGTAAAGGCTTGGATATGTTATAAAGTCAGCATGGGGGTAGATATCCCAGAGCGAATATTGATTCGGGCTTTTCAATCCATCGTTTATTGGATCAGCTATACCGGTATCAAACAAGCGAAGATCTACACCGCGATCTTTTGCATTTTCTATAAGCCATTCGCCATATTCAAATCCTTCATCGCCTGCTTCGTGTGATATTACGAGCTTGTAACGTGGATCTTTTAATTCGTGGACCAGTTCAATAGCATGTTCAATTCCTTTTCTTTGAATGACCCTGGAAGGTTGAAGAATCATAACATCATCCGGCTTTAATCCAATTGAATTACGGAAATCTTCTGTGTGTTTTTTATCCACCAAGGGTGGATTGTCAAAATCCAGCACATTAGGAATAATGGTTGACGAAATTCCGGTACGAAGAGCCAGTTCTTCCTTGGCAGCTGAATTAATTACCACGTGTTCAATATTAGGCAGAGCAGGAGGAAAGGCCATTTGAATATAGTCGTTCACCGCATTAACCGTAAAACGTATCCTTTCCCAGTAGAAATCATGATGGTGCGCAATAGTTGGAATCTGAGTTTCAGCAATGAGTTCTGTTAAAGCCAATCCAAAAGGGATATGCATGGGAATGGTTAAAACATTTTCGGCTATCAACATGTCGATTTTAAAATTTTCTATGAATTCATAGAGTTTTGCTTTCAAATGGGATCTTAAGGAATGGATTGCTTCGGTTACATCGGGATTCCTTCCTTTTTTACCAATAACCTGGTCATTGATCCAGTTGTTTTCTTTATGCTTAAAGAAGGCTTCAGGGACCAGAAAGCTGTTTTGCGGATTTCTGTCAAGTTTACCGGCAAACCAGAAACAGGAATGCCCGCTTTTTTTTATAACCTGTGCCCACTTGCTCGATTCTAATGTAACTCCATCTGTTCCCGCAAAACGCGTTGAGACAAATCCTATGTTTTTACCCATTAATTATAGTTTCCTCTTTAATTTACGGCATTAGGGCTCAGAGATTTCAATGATAAAATTATCTAATGAAAAAGCCTTTATGCGTTTTATAATTTTATCCGCCTCTGTTTAATCCAGATATTTTATTAAAATAATGGAGAATTGAACAACACGAACTTTGAGTTATGGTTCTTTAACCACCAGAACTCAAGGTTCTGAAATATTACTTAAACAGGCGGAGGCTTTAAACTCCTCCTTTCTGACATTATATTTTTTCATCAATTTATTTAGTTGACGGGGGCTGATTCCGGCGGTCTCGGCGCTTTCTTTTATTCGGCCCTTGTTTACAGCTAAGAGTTCCTTTAAATAGCATCTTTCAGTCTGTTCCATGGCCGTGCGTCTTACCTCTGCCAGGCTGAGAGAAATATTCGGCTTTACCTGTACCCGCGGATTTGACGTGAAAAGCTCGTCAGGAAAGCTTTCAGGCGTTAATATTGAAGAGAATTCCAGTATGCAGGCACGCTCCATAAGGTTTTCCAGCTCACGGATGTTGCCCGGCCATGAGTACTTTTCAAAAGCATCTATGACATGAGGATGAACGTCATAAATTTCTTTTAGATCAAATTTTTTCAGCCTTTTAAGAATAACCTCGACAATATATGTGATGTCCTCCATTCTTTCTCTGAGGGGCGGGATCTCGAGTGGAAAGACATTTAATCGGTAATAGAGGTCTTTTCTGAATTGGCCGGCTTCGCACATTTTCTTTAAATCCGCATTCGTGGCCGCGATCACCCTCACATTAGCCTCGATAGTTCCTTCTCCGCCAACGCGATGAAAAGTTCCATCCTGAAGTATTTCCAAGAGCTTGATCTGTGCAGAGGACGTAATGGTGCCGATTTCGTCAAGGAAAATTGTGCCCCCTTGAGCGATTTCAAACTTGCCCAGCTTTCTCCGGACAGCCCCTGTGAATGCTCCCTTTTCATGTCCGAACAGCTCACTTTCCAAAAGAGTATCAGGGATGGCTCCACAATGAACGCTTATGAATGTGCCATCCTTTCGGTTGCTATGCTTATGAATCAGTCTTGCCAGCACACCTTTCCCTGTTCCTGTTTCACCGCTCAGGAGAACTGTGCTCTTGGTTGGCGACACAGATCGCACCTTATCAAAGATGTTCTTCATCAACGGGCTTCTCGTGCGCACGATTTCAAGTGAATCCTCTTGCCAGAATCTGTCTCGAAGATAATTGAGTTCGGATTCCATAATGATAGATTCATATATGCTTTGGGTGATATAGTTGACCTCATCCGGATTGACAGGATAGGTGAGGTAATCGCTGGCTCCCGCCTTAACGGCCCTCACGGCCTCCCTGATCATTTCCTGGGATGACATGGCAATGATTTGAGCTGTCGGATGCGCATGCCAAAACGGTTGCAATGCCGTTTTGTAGTTGTTGTTAAACATTGACTCGCAAAGAACTTCCACATCTATAAACAAAAATTCATACTGCTTTTTCCGAAACATCTCCAAGCAGCCATCCTTATCGGACACCACGTCGACCATGTATTCGGAGCGCATGCCGGCCCGGATCGTATTGCAGGCTGATTGGTTTTTGGAAGCAACAAGAACGAATTTCATCCATTCCCCCAGAGTAGAACATTAATAGTTCAAGTTAGATTATTCTATAGCGGCGGCTCCAAGACCGCAAATACTCTTTGCTTTATTCTATAAATTATCAATGTTTTCAACAAAAAAACAGAACCTTTAGTTCCAATTATCAACAATACAGGAATTCAGAGTTCCGATATACAAGTTTTCTTGTTCTTTTAACACATTGAACAATCATGGAGGTCTTTATGAAGGGTAAAAGGCATATTTTTCTGTAAGCATCGGAACCTATAGTTCCGGTGGCGATTTGCCCTTAACACAATAAATCCTGCAAAATCAAATAATTACAGTTTCGGCATGGATACTGCTTTCTAAAAACCAGGATGCGGGTCGAATCTACAGGTCTTGTCTCAAAATGCATAGACTTTTTAGACACCATTTACATGGGATTGTGGTTGAAGCGTTGAAAAAAATGAGCAAATCCGCAAAAGACCGCAAGGATTGTCCGGGTGTGTATTGTCGTGGATGCCTATCCAACAAAGTGTGAATAAAAAGCAGAACGGTAACTGTTGAATATGAGAAGATCATTCCTTAAGAAAGGAGGTGAAGGAAAGTAAAGGAAACGGTTGATAAGCTGACCACGGTCAGAGGCATTGTGATTCCTGCGGACTGGGATGAGGAAGGGGATGCCATTGCTGTTGCTGTTTCGAGTCTGGATGAACAGGAATATTTTATTGAACGAGATGAAAAAGGGAAAGAATTGCTGCAGCTTATGCAACAAGAGGTGGAAGTCAGCGGCACGGTCAGAAAGGCAACCAGGGGTCACAAAATAATTAGAGTGAAAAGTTATGGGTTGAAAACCGGTGGTGATTGGCGAATATGATCCACGGTAAAAACTATTTAATTAAGGAGGCAATTAACAGTGAAACTAAACAAAGGGTCTTTATTTTTGGGATTCTGCGCCATGGTACTGTTTTCAGTCATGTGTGCAGCGAATCTGTTTGCGGCAGATGAGGTTACGGTTACTGGGACAGTGTATGCAACAGCCTACGATGATAAGGGCGATGTGACAGCCGCAGTCATAGCCGGCTTAGGTGAGGAGTATATTATCGTCGACAATGTTGCTGGAAAAGAATTGTTCAAACTGGACTTTAAGCTTGTGAAGGCATCAGGTGTTATTGGCGCAGACAGTGAAGGCAATAACACTATCACTGTCACCAAGTACGAGGTTATACAGGAATAGGATAAAAAAAGAGCTTTGAATCAGTGAAAGAAATCACTCTTGAAACAAAAAGTGGGCAGGTAAAGTTGATGCAAAGCCGGCCTGTTATATGACTGCGCCACTTATAATCGCATTATATATGAAGCTGCCTGAATCTATTATAATTATAAACACTTAGACCAGGACTGTTCTTTTATGTGCTTTGCGGTTCGCAAGAATGTATCGGTGACGTAAAAAGATTTAAGTATTTGCCGGTGAGCCACAAAAAGAAAATAGAATCCTTTCTTTCGCCATTTTTGAAAAAAAATGGCGAAAGAAAAACTTTAAATATTATTATTGACTTTTAACTGCATTGTTATTAAGGCCTTCTAGGCTTGTAATAAAACTCTTTATTCAGACAGACAAAGGAGCAAAGTATAATGACAAAAACAGAACTAATTGAGCAGATGGCAGATGATGCCGGCATTTCAAAAACTGAGGCAGGCAAGGCTCTTAACTCGCTTGTTAACAGTATCGGAGAAGCTGTTAAAGAGGAGGATGGAAAAATCAGGCTTCCTGGTTTTGGAACCTTTTCAAAAGCATATCGTAAGGCCCGCCAAGGAGTGAATCCCGCAACCGGTAAAAAAATGACAATTGAAGCCCGTCATGTTGTGAAGTTTAAACCTGGCAAGACCTTAAAGGATGTGATAAAGGATGTGATCGCATAATTTTTTAGCGTAATATGATAAAGTGTCTTGGCTGACGAGTGGCGATGCGTTTTGCAACTTTTACAATCAGTCAAATGTCGAAACTATTTTAAGGAGAATTTATGGAAAATGAAAAAGCATACGCATGGATACGGTCCCCACTTAATGATGGATTTGAATGATTGCAATCCGGCAATCCTAGACGACCTTGACGCTTGTTTCAGGCTATTGAACACACTGCCTGAAAAGATTGGAATGACAAGAATAACTCAACCTTACGTGTTCCGATACTCCGGGCCGATATCCGAAGATGATGGTATTACCGGGGTAACTATTATCGCTGAAAGTCATATTTCACTTCATACCTACCCGAAAAAGAGCTTTGCGTTTGTAGACCTCTTTTCATGTAAACCCTTTGATGTGGATGGGGCCGGGGACTATATAATCCAATTTTTTGAGTCCAGGTCTCCCGTGATTCATGTACAGCAACGCGGCGCGGAATTTCCTTCTACCCTCCGATTGGCATCATAGGTAATCTCTTATGAAATTTAGTGCACATTCTGGTGCCTATGGTGCCATTCCGGAAGAATTTTGTCGTTATGAAACAGCATCCATTGCCATTTTGCCTGTTCCATATGATGGTACATCCACCTGGATGAAAGGCTCAGACCGTGGGCCTAAAGCCTTATTGGATGCATCTGCCAACATGGAACTATACGACATTGAAATGGATTTCGAAGTATTCAGACAAGGGATTGTGACAATGGATTCTGTTTCATGTCCTGACGATCCGGAAGACATGGTCGAGGCCGTATATAAACGGGCAAGACCGATCCTTGAGGACGAAAAATTTATGGTTGGAATAGGTGGTGAGCACAGTATTTCCGTGGGCTTGGTTCGAGCAGTGGCAGAACGGTTCCAAAATCTTTCAGTTCTGCAATTCGACGCTCACTCTGATATCCGAAATGAATATGAAGGCAGCCGATACAACCACGCCTGTGTCATGTCCAGGATCGGTGAAATCTGTCCTTATGTTCAGGCGGGGATTCGAAGCATGGATTCCTCAGAACTCGAAAGATTGAACATGGATCGCACTTTTTTTGCACATGAGGTCCTTAAGGGTTTAAATGTGAGTTCAAGAATGCTGAAAGAATTAACCCAGGATGTATACATTACGATTGATCTGGATGTTTTTGATCCCTCCATTATGCCATCGACCGGGACTCCGGAACCCGGGGGGTTGGATTGGTATACCTTGACAGGGTTAATAGAATCGGTCATACGGGAAAAGAACGTGGTCGGAATGGATGTAACCGAGCTATTGCCGAATCCGGCCAACAGAGCCCCGGATTTCATGGCCGCCAAATTGATCTATCGGGTCTTAAGCATGATCTTTGCGAAGACAAAGGAAAATTGATGGAAAAAAAAGACCTCTTAAGGAAACCGGTCGAGCATATCGACATCAAAACGTTTGATTCCAGACCGATAATAGATGGCTACGCTTCGATGGCTTTCCAGGCGCGTAACCTTGCTGAAGCAGCGAAAATCTATAATCGCATGATAGCTGACCGCGACTGCAAGATTATTCTTACACTTGCGGGCTCTCTGTTCAGCGCAGGATTAAAACATGTTGTAACAGATATGATAGATTGCAATATGGTTGATGTCATCGTTTCCACGGGCGCTATCATTGTTGATCAGGATTTTTTCGAAGCGCTCGGCTTTAAGCATTACATCGGCAGTCCATTTGCAGACGACATGGCATTGCGTGAACTTGCCATTGACCGGATTTATGATACCTACATTGACGAAGACGAACTGCGAATTTGCGACATGACCATAGCAGAAATTGCCGATACATTACCTTCGCGACCTTATTCCTCAAGAGAATTCATCCATGCTATGGGCGCTTATCTGGAAAGAGAGGGGTTAAAAGCAGAAAGGTCGGTGGTTTACTCTGCTTATAAAAAAGGGGTGCCAATCTTTGTACCCGCATTTTCAGATTGCTCCGCGGGTTTCGGACTGATCTACCATCAGCGGCATAAAAAAAAGGAACACCTGACCATAGATTCTGTCAGCGACTTTCGCGAATTGACAGAGATCAAACTTGCCGTCAAAGATACGGGTATCATAATGATAGGCGGGGGGGTGCCCAAGAATTTTGCCCAGGATGTAGTTGTAGCCACAGACATCCTGGGAGAAGAAAAGCCCATGCATAAATACGCGATTCAACTTACCGTGGCTGATGAACGGGACGGCGGTTTGTCAGGGTCCACGTTGAAAGAGGCATGTTCGTGGGGCAAGGTAGACCGGACGTTTGAACAAATGGTCTTTGGTGAGGCAACCCTTACACTTCCGCTCCTTGCCAGTGATGCCTTTCACCGAGGCGCATGGAAAAACAGATCGCCGGGGAATCTTTCTTCGCTTTTCATGAAATAGGTGTTGCAAACAGTTTTTTGCTTGCCTGAACTTTTAATCAATAGCCCATTTAAGCAGCAAGCTTCCTGATGTAAAACCAGCGCCGAATGTTGAAATAATTATCCAGTCGCCTTTGCTCATCATCCTTTTTTTGTAGGCTTCCGACATGGCAATCGGTATTGTGCCTGCTGTTGTATTGCCGTATTTTTCAATGTTGATTACTACCTGATCATCACCAAGCCCTATTTTTCTTGATACAGCATCGATTATTCTGCGGTTGGCCTGATGCGGAATAAACAGTTTGATATCTTTGTTTTTGAGGTTGTTTTTTTTCATAATTTTCAGAGAAATATCCGCCATTTCGGTTACAGCATACTTAAAGATTTTTTTACCCTCCTGACAAACGCAATGCTTTTTATTGTCCACAGTTTCATGAGAGGCCGGCATTAAACTGCCACCGGCCGGCATATTAAGGTATTTTATGCCTGAACCGTCCATATGGAAAATAAAATCCTCTACTCCGAGATCATCCTCATCCGATGCTTCCAGCAGAACAGCTCCGCCGCCATCTCCGAATAGAATACAGGTGTTTCTGTCTTCATAATTAACGATGGAGCTCATTTTATCCGCCCCGATTACCATAACCTTTTTGTGCGTTCCGGTTTCAATAAATTTTGAAGCGGTTGCTAAAGCGTAAATAAACCCTGAGCAGGCAGCGTTGATGTCAAATCCCCAGCATTTAGAGGCATTGAGTTTGCTTTGAACAAATGCCGCTGTCGGGGGCATAAGCATATCCGGAGTTGATGTCGCGACAATGATTAAATCAAGTTCATCGGCCGCAGTGTTTGTCTGCTCAAGCACTTTTTTCGCGGCTCTTACAGCCATATAGGAGGTTCCCTTATCTTTTCCCAGAACCCTTCTTTCCTTTATCCCTGTACGCGATATAATCCACTCATCATTTGTTTCCACCATCTTTTCTAAATCTTTATTTGTTAGTTTTTGAGTTGGAACAAAATGTCCGACTCCGGTTATGATAGCCCGCATTAGCAAAACCTCCTAAAATGTAATTTGAACCGCAAAAGCGAGTGCCGGCCTTGTCCCGCTTCAGCGGGTTGCGGAGAGCTTTAATTAAGATATTTTCTTTTAAGATTCAATATGTTTCTGACAGATTCCCTGCCTTTTTCCATTAGTTGATTAGAAAATTTAAGCCCATTTAATATTTCATTAAATGCGATCTCAATATTCGGACCTTTATGACATATAAGGGCAATATCTATATCAGCCTCCAGAATCCGCCTGATTATTGTTTTAATGTCAAAACGCTCTTTTATTGCCCCCATGTCCAGATCGTCTGTAATAACAATTCCGTTAAACCCCATCTGTTTTCGCAAAATATCGACGGCGATACGGTAGGATAAACTCGCAGGCCAGTCAGGATCGATTTGTTTGTAAAGTATATGCGACAGCATAATGCCTGCCACCTCATGCTTTATGGCGGCCTTAAACGGCAAAAGATCAACAGATTCCATGGAAATTAAATCTGTTTTTAAAGTCGGCATGTCAAGATGCGAATCCAGGGTAGTGCGTCCTATCCCAGGGAAGTGTTTTGCAACAGCCATAATTTTATTTTGCTGCAAAGTTTCTATTATTTTAATGCCCAGCTTTGATATCCAGGCAGGATCACTGCCAAAAGCCCTGCCTGCCATTATACTGTTTATCCCTTTTTGAGCCACATCCAGAACAGGGGCCATGTTCATGTTTATTCCAACCCCTTTAAGCTCTTTTGCCGTAACCTGTGCAAAGTTGACGGCATCTTCCTCCCCTTTCATTTGTGGATTGCCTGGGAACTGAGTAAAAGGGGGTTTCAGCCTGGACACCTGTCCGCCTTCCTGGTCAACGGATATAAATAGCGCGGGTTGCCCGCATTTTAATGCATATTCCTGCGCGGATAAGCACAGGTCTTTGATTTGTTCCGGAGAAGATAGATTCCTGGCAAAAAGAATTATCCCTCCAACCTTTATTGTATTGATCAAAAACTTAAGGTCGTCATTTAGTCCGGTTCCGTCAAAGCCGACCATCAGGCGTTGCCCGGCCAACTGTTCATTTGAAAGGTCTTTAATTTCCATGTTTCCCTGTTAGATTCTAATTTTAGTGTCGGATTTTTTCCGGATTTCCTGCAAGCCTTGCATGGATGTCACGGCTCCCCCTTACTCAATTATGCCTGATCATTCATAATGAGTCCACATCCTAATGACTTTAACCACTTTTTCGTCATCAAGAATCTGATAGACCAGCCGATGTTGAATATTTATTCGCCGCGAAAAGGCCCCGGATAAATTACCTAATAGCTTTTCAAATGGTGGAGGCGTCGTGTAAGGATTCTCACGCAGGATTTCAATTAGCTCCTCGGCTTTCGGACGCAGACCAGCAGCAGATAGCTTTTTGGCATCTTTTTGAGCTTGTTTTGTGAAAACCACTCGCCACATTACCAGTCAAGTTCCTGGGTGCATTCCTCGATTGGAGTGGCTAATCCTTCCCGAATTGATTCCCGCATACCAGGGATATTCAGAAGATAGATCGTTTCCTGTATGGAGCGCCAGTCATCCTCTGAGATAAGCACAGCATTGGCGCGCTTACCCTTTATGATAATTGGTTCGTGGGAAGACGCTGCTTCGTCAATAAGCCTATAAAGCTTTGATCTTGCTTCAGTGGCTGTTAGTGCCAGCATGATTTACCTCTGACGTAGTTTAATTTGTATACCCAGAAAGTACGTCATTGCGTACGTCTTGTCAAGTTTTATCATAGAGGCATAACGATGCTCTTCAGCCGCAGCAATCAGCTGCCCGCTGCGAGAGACTGCTTATGCGGCGTTAAACACTAATCTGAATTCTTTAACTGGTCATATTCGTCCGCAGTCATCATGTACGAGGGGTGATTGAGGCCCGTTGGCGCATAGTACTCATCATGACTGTAACGAAAACCTAGCTTTTCGAGGAGGTGACGCGAAGCTTCATTTTTGGGATTGTGGCCCGCGAAAAGG
>DATKWZ010000050.1 GCA_035529315.1 Anaerolineae bacterium | reverse complement strand
AAAAGAAACAATAATTGCCGAAATACTGAAAAAAATTGTTACAAGCACAACCCATATAGCAATTAACGGGGTTCGTATCATAGTGATATCAGTTGATCATGTTTTGATCTCAAGCTTCTCGAATATAGCATCAATAGTTTGAATAAACCAGTTACGCTGTTTTTCTGTTGCATAGCCGACACAGTTGCATCTAATTATATTTTTACTGCGTACCAGAAGTTCGCAGGCCATAATCATTGGTCCTAAATTAACAGCAAAATAAAATGGCTGACATTCGGTATGCTCTGTTTGGACATTGCTAAGGATATCCCGGTCAAGTGGTAGCCAGTAAATACCATCTATACCGGCAGCGTCAAAATTCTTATCCAGATAAGCCCGGATTTTTTCATAATCCACTGGTCTCAACTCATCGATTACATACTGTTTCATAATAACAAAACTATCACAGTTAATTTTTACCTGCAAGACGAATGTTAAATTGAGTATTTTGCAAAGGCCTCAAACTCTTACTAAAATACACTATACCATATATTGTATTTATGCAACAAAATTATACAGCAATTTGTGCTTTTTGCTTTACAAGTCAAATGTTTCTTGTTATTTATTTTAAATTTAGACTTAAATGCTTTTTGAGACCTTAAACCAATAACACAGGAGATTTCCCTGTATGAAACTTAAAAAGTTGGAAATAGCAGGATTTAAATCGTTTTCCGATAAAACCTCCATTGAATTTCATCCTGGTATTTCAGCGATCGTCGGCCCAAATGGTTGCGGCAAAAGCAATATAGTTGATGCGCTAAGATGGGTTATGGGAGAACAAAGCGTAAGACAACTCCGCGGAAAATCTATGGAAGATGTCATATTCGCCGGTTCAAACGGAAAGCCTGTATTGAATATGGCAGAGGTTGCCTTAACAATTTCCAACGACAATGGCGATTCTCCCGCAGAATTAAAGGACTTTACGGAAATTATGTTAACAAGACGCCTTTACCGGTCAGGCGAAAGCGTCTATTCGATAAATAAACAGGCCTGTCGCCTCAAAGACATACATAATATATTTATGGGAAGCGGCATGGGGGCAAAATCGTACGCCGTAATTCAACAGGGGAATATAGGCGCAATTACTGAAGCAGGGCCGGAAGAAAGAAGGGCTTTTATTGAGGAGGCGGCAGGAGTTACCCGTTATAAGAACCAGAAAAATGAAGCTCTTCGAAAAATATACAGTACCAACCAGAATCTTTTACGTGTTGCAGATATAATTGCCGAAATAAAGCACCAGATGGCCACCCTGAAACGTCAGGCAAAAAAGGCGGAAATTTACAAAAATTATCAGAACAGTATCATGCAGATAGACATTCTCATCGGGCTTTATTATTATGACGATTACACCATGCAGATAGAAAAAACCGATCTTTTGTTAAAAAGCCTTAATGACACAAATATTGGGCATACATCAAAACTAAAAAAACTTGATGCTGCTGTAGAAGAAATTAAATTTCAACACTTACAGAAAGTACAGGAAATTTCGGATCAGAAAACCCGTAAATTTGAGCACCAACGCGCTATAGACAAAATTGAAAATGATCTGGGCCATCTCCGCAGAGACATTGAAAGGCTTGGCAATGAAGCCGGGGAATTTGAGATTAATCGTAAAAACCTGGAAGAAAAAAACCAAAACATTTTATCTGAAATCGATAAGGTTAAAAATCAGAACAAAAGCCTGAAAGAAGAAATAAAAAATGCTACATATACGTTGGGCCTTAAACAGTCTGCATCAAAAGAAATTAAAGATAAATTATCAGAACTCGGTCAGCAAATAGAAGCTTATAAAACAAACCTTATGGGCATTGTTGCAAGAGAGGCACAATATAAAAATATTTATCAAAATGCCGTGAATAACAAGGAAAGCCTTAATGGGCGTCTAAAAAGAACCAAAGAGGAAAAGGCTGCCGCAAGCAGTAAGATAATATCAACACAACACCTGGAAACCAAAGCCAAAAGCCGACTTAATTCTTTAACAGCTGAAGCTGGAGAAATAGGCCGGCGTATTGATACTATGCAGAAACGACTTGCTGAAAAAAACAATCTGCTTGGTAAACAGGTTAAACTGGTTCAGACACTGGATATTGAACATAATAAGGTCAGATCACAATACTTAACCTTAAAGAAAATGGAAGATAACTTTGAGTGGTATAAAGATGGCGTCAGGGCCATAATGAAAGCTCAAGATCAAACCCCTGGGGGTCAAAGCGGCAACACGCAGGAAAACCAGCATAAACTTGCTGCTGATGCCATCGGCCTGATAGCGGATATTATCGAGCCGGAACCCTCCTTTGAAACAGCGGTAGAAGCCGTTCTTGGAGAATCTCTTCAATACATTCTTGTAAAGGATCAAGAAGCAGCGCTTTGCTTTATAAACTATCTTCAATCAACAAGTGCTGGTCGTAGCGGGTTTATTCCGGTTTCATCCATCAAGCAAATAGATTTTAGCCATGAAAAAATGCCGGATGTTCAAAAAAGGCTGATAAATCATGTTTCCATAAAGCAGGGATTTGAAAAAATAATTGAAGCTGTTTTAGGGAATGTAGTTGTTGCTTCTGATATCAAAGAAGCCATAACAGAATATAACAACAACGATCTATTGCAAACCATTGTTACCAAAAACGGCGATATTGTCTCCAATCAGGGTATTATGATCGGTGGAAGCAAAGACAATGGAATCGGCATCCTTGCGAAAAAACAAAAGCTCAAAGAGCTTGAACTGCTTATTAACAGCTTGGAGCAGCAGCTGATAGCCGCCCGTAATGACCAAAAAGAGCTGGAAGCCGAAGTTCGCAAAATTGAAAGCAACATGCAAAGGGAGATAGAGCATAAAAGCGCTGTCAGGCAAAATGAAATTGAAGCAGAAAAATTCCTTTACAAGATAACTGAGGATCTGAAGCATGCCGGCAATCATCTTGAAATCGTATCTTTTGAGCAGGATCAGCTTCTGGATGAAAAAAACAACATTGATAAAGAAATAGCCAAATACAACAAAGAGCTGTTTGAAATCACAAACAGTGTAAAAACCGCTCAGGACAAAGTTGCGGAAACATCAAAAAAAATCGACTCTGTATCTTCTGAAATGGAAGGTTTTAATCAGCGTATCATGGATCTCAATCTTGAGCTAACCGCCTTAAATGCAAAACTGGAAAACAGCAATAATACTTTAAGGCGGCTTGAAGAATTTTCTGATGACGGAGTAAAGCAGCTCGGGCAACTTTCCCTGGAAATTAAACAAAAAAATCAAAAGAGAGAGACTTTAAAACAAAAAGTTGTTGAATATGAACAGAGTCTTTCCAGCATGTATAATGATATGAAATCCCTTGAACAGGCGCTTGAAAGCAATAAGGCTGAATATCAAAACATAGCTGCCCAACTCCAGGAAAACGACGGCATTGTATCTGATATACATAGCAAGCGTAAAGATGTCTTGCAAAAAATCCAAATGCTTGAACTTGAGCAATCACAGCGTCATATAAAGCAGGAGGCCATTTCAGGCCGCTTGGCGGAACTTTATCATAAACCCCTTTCACTACTAAGGCCGAATGCATCTGAAATCCCGGAAATGCCTGTAGATAAGATGGAAGATAAGCTCGCAGAGTATAGAAAAAAGATTGCAAATATCGGCGATGTTAATCTTGCAGCTATTAAGGAATATAAACAACTCGAAACCCGTTTTGATTTCATGAATAATCAGTATAACGATCTGGTTAAAGCGCTGGAAGATCTTCAAAATGTGATTAAGAAAATAAACAAAATTACGCAAAAACGTTTTATTGATACTTTCAACCTGATTAATACAAAATTAAGTGAGGTTTTTCCACAGCTTTTTGATGGCGGCTCGGCCAGTCTTATCCTCACACATCCAAACAATCTGCTGGAAACAGGGGTGGAGCTGATGGTCCATCCACGAGGGAAAAAACTTACCAGAATAAGCCTTCTGTCCGGAGGAGAAAAAGCCCTTAGTGCTATTGCCTTTATCTTTTCCATATTTTTAATTAAGCCCACATCCTTCTGCCTTATGGATGAAATCGATGCGCCGCTTGATGACGCCAATATCTTCCGGTTTAATGATCTGCTGAAAATTATTGGATCAAAATCTCAGATTATTATGATCACTCATAATAAAAAGACTATGGAATTTGCTGATATGCTGTTCGGCGTCACTATGGAAAAGCAGGGTATTTCCAAGATTGTTTCAGCAAATTTGGCGTAGCCCAAATTAGTCGCCTACTTAATCCTTAATCGCTCAACCAATTGCGGAGCAAAGCAGAGCTAATCATGGTTTTTAACTGGTTAAAAAAGAATAAAGATAATCATATTTTGCCAAAGCAGGAAACAAAGGCTAAAGCAGTCGATCCAGCAGTGTCCATCGGTTTTTTAAAACACTTAAAACAAGGTCTGGCCAAGACCCGCGAAATTCTTACAACAGATATTGACCAGCTTTTTGCAGGCAACAGAAAAGTTGATGATAATTTGTTGGAAGAGCTTGAAGAGATTCTGATTACCTCCGACATAGGAGTTCAGACAAGCATGGACATTATAGAGAGGATTGCAAAAAAAACTGCAAAAATATCTGGTCCTGACCAGATGAAAGATGCGTTGCGAGAGGAAATATTCTCCATTCTTAATATGCATTCGCTGCTTCCGTCATCTGGAAAGACCACCTCTAAACCTCACGTTATAATGGTAATAGGTGTTAACGGTGTCGGCAAAACTACTACCATAGGGAAACTGGCGGCAAAATATACTGCCGAAGGGAAAAAGGTTCTAATTGTCGCTTCTGATACCTTTAGGGCAGCGGCGATAGAACAGCTTTCAATATGGGCTGATAGAGCAGGCGCAGAAATAGTAAAACACAGGGATAATGCAGATCCTGCTGCTGTTGCATATGATGGTATAGAAGCAGCAATTGCCAGAGGGGTTGATGTTGTGCTTGTAGATACCGCAGGAAGGCTTCACACAAAGATAAACTTGATGGAAGAGCTTAAAAAGATTAAGCGGACTATTTCTAAAAAGCTTCCTGATGCGCCGCATGAAATCCTGCTGGTACTTGATGCAACAACCGGACAGAATGCTCTTTCTCAGGCTAAAGTGTTCTACGATGCGGTCGGTGTTACCGGCATTGCTATTACAAAACTTGACGGAACAGCTAAAGGAGGCATGGTCGTCAGCATAAGCAGCTCTCTTCCAATTCAGCTAAAATATATCGGAATCGGAGAAAAAATCGACGACCTCAGGGAGTTTAATGCAGAGCAGTTTGTCGCCGCCTTGTTTTAACCGGTATTTGTTCATCGCGATGAATAGCATGGCCTTATAATACAGCTTTTGGGGGCTATCTCTGTTCGCATATGCAGCCACAAGGCATATTAACAGCATTGTATGCAAAAAAAGTGTTGACATTAATAATAACCTGCTATATTGCCTGCCGTAGTGGACTAAAAATCAGGTGCTTGCTCATGTATTAATAAACATAAAAAAAGGAGGTAAGATTACTATGACAAAGGCTGAATTGGTAGAAAATATGGCAAAAGATGCTGGCATTTCTAAAGTCGCGGCTTCAACAGCGCTAAATGCTTTTATGGATAGTATAACAAAGGCGCTTAAGAAAAAAGACGGCAAGGTTACGCTGGTAGGGTTTGGAACTTTTTCAAAAGTCCGTCGCAAGGCTCGCAAAGGACGCAACCCTCAAACAGGAGCGCCCATCAAAATCAAAGCTTGCAACGTTGTAAAATTTCGCCCCGGCAAAAAACTAAAGAGCTCCATCTAAACACAAAAAAATCAAGGTGGTTTATTGAGGATGTCTTAATCAAAAAATAAACCGCCTTGATTTTTTAATAAGTAATTTCAAATTTCTTAAACTCACCTTTATAATCTTCAAACTCTACATTCACACTCTTTACACAGGCAAGCGGCGGGCCTTTTCTGCACCACTCAAGAACCGATTTTACACTCTCTTCATCCCCTTCAAGCAGCGCTTCAACATTTCCGTCCCTTTTATTTCTCACCCATCCAAACACCCCTGCATGATCAGCCGCCTGTTTTGTCTCCATTCTAAAAAAAACACCCTGCACCCTGCCGGCAATTACCGTATGGGCTCTAATTTTTTTATCAGAACTGATCTTCTTTTCAGTATTCATTTTTCTTAACTTTTAGGTTTATGAAATAAGCCGACCGAAGTCGGCCTCAGGGATGTGAGTTTTTTATGGTTTAAATTTAATTATACCTGAGGCGGATTAGCGGACAATACACCTTTTTACCCATGATTTTGCTATAGATTTTAGATGCATCAGTTCATCGTCGCTGAAACTACATTCATCCCCATGGAAAAACTCAGGCTGCAATACCCCTGTGTTTTGGAATTTCTGCAGGGCATATAGCTTTGCTCCGCTGATAAGCCTGGAAATACTTTCAATAACATTCGCATCTATAAACGGTTTTATACAGGTGGTCCGGAATTCATAATCTATTTTTGACTCCATAATGATCCTTATGCTTGCGATTATATTTTCCGGACTGTATTTTTTTTCTATCAGAGGGAAATAACAAGTAGGGTCTGTTTTAATATCCATTGCAACATAATCAACAAGACCTTCGTCTATAAGGGCCTGAACAACCAGTGGCCGGCTTCCGTTTGTATCAATCTTTACAGGATATCCCATTTGTTTTGTTTTTCTGCAAAGCCGGATAAGATCTTTTTGAAGGGTGGGCTCCCCGCCGGAAATAACCACACCGTCTAAAAATTCTCTGCGGTTTTCAAGAAAATCATAGATGCTGTTTTCAGTTATATCGGAAGCAAGAAAGCCTCTTGCAAGGTCTGGATTGTGGCAATAAGGGCAGGTAAAATTACACCCTGAAAGAAAGAGCACACAACTTATCTTGCCGGGATAATCGATAAGGGAATTTTTTTGCAAACCACCTACAACCATAACTTATGCTACCTTAAACGTTTTTCTCATCTTAAACTCAGCCTGCTTGCCGTCATTCCACTGCGTTACTGGCCGTAAATAGCCTACCACCCTGGAATAGATTTCGGTCTTCTGTTTACAGGCAGGACATATTTCCTGCTCGCCATTCAAATACCCGTGTGACGGACATACGCTGAAGGTCGGTGTAAGGGTGAAATATGGGAGCCGGAAATTATTTGATACCTTTTTGATCAGACTTTTAATAGCCATGGTGTCGCTTACCAGTTCTCCGAGGAAGATATGCAGCACAGTGCCTCCAGTATATTTTGCCTGGAGACTTTCCTGGAGCATCAGGGTTTTGAGGATATCATCCGTATAGTTGACGGGAAGCTGGGTAGAGTTTGTATAGTATGGGGCTCCCCCTTGCTGGTAGTTATTCTCATTGGCGCAAATAATTTCAGGGAACCTTTTTTTATCAAGCAACGCCAGGCGATATGAAGTGCCTTCTGCCGGCGTTGCCTCCAGATTAAACATCTCGCCTGTTTCCTGCTGTATCTGTGCTATCATGTCACGGATAAAATCCATGACCTTTAGTGAAAACTCCTGACCATTTTTACCGGTAATATCTTCGCCTAAAAAGTTTAAGCATGCTTCATTCATGCCGATAATTCCGATAGTGGAAAAATGGTTTTTCCAGTAAAGACCGGTGTTGTTTTTAATTTCTCTTAAATAAAATTTTGTGTAAGGATAAAGGTTTCTTTCTGTAAATTTTTCAAGGACCTTTCTTTTTATAGCCAGACTGTCCTTTGCAAGAAGTATTGTCTTTGTTAAACGAGCAAAGAAGTCCTTTTCGTTTTGAGCCAAATATCCTATGCGCGGGAGGTTTATGGTTACCACCCCAATCGATCCTGTAAGGGGGTTTGCTCCAAACAGACCACCCCCTCTTTTTAAAAGCTCTCTCTTATCAAGTCGTAAACGGCAACACATTGACCTGGCATCATCAGGTGACATGTCTGAATTTACAAAGTTGGAAAAATAAGGGATTCCATACTTGCCGGTCATTTTCCAGATCGGTTCAAAATTAGGATTATCCCAGTCAAAATCCGCTGTGATGTTATAAGTCGGAATGGGAAATGTAAAAACCCTCCCCTTTGCATCCCCTTCCATCATTACCTCGGCAAAGGCTTTGTTTAACATGTCCATTTCCGGCTGGAAGTCCGAGTATGTCTCATCCTTTTCAACTCCGCCTATGATTACAGGATGATCTTTTAAAATAGAAGGCACATGAAGATCCATGGTAATATTGGTAAATGGAGTTTGAAATCCTACACGTGTCGGTATATTAATATTAAAAACAAACTCCTGCATAGACTGTTTTATCTCTTTATAATTCAGGTTGTCATACCGGATAAAAGGGGCTAAGAGGGTGTCAAAGCTTGAAATAGCCTGGGCGCCTGCTGCTTCACCCTGCAATGTATAGAAAAAGTTTACGATTTGCCCCAGAGCCGATCTAAGATGTTTGGGCGCGGCGCTTTCCACCTTGCCTTTAACCCCCTTGAATCCCTGCTTTAGAATATCTTCCAGATCCCATCCAACACAATAAATCGAAAGCAGGCTCAGGTCGTGTATGTGAAGATCCCCATTTTTATGGGCATGCCTGAACTCCTGGGGATAGATGCGGTTAAGCCAGTATTCTTTTGTAATATCGGATGATATATAATTGTTAAGCCCCTGAAGGGAATAGCACATGTTGCTGTTTTCCTTAATTTTCCAGTCTAATTTCTGGATATAGGTATCAACAAGATCAATATTTGCTTTTGTTGCAATGTTTCTTATCTGCGCATGCTGTTCCCTGTATAGAATATAAGCTTTTGCAGTTTTATAAAATGGAGAATCAAGCAACACCCTTTCAACAACATCCTGTATCTCTTCTACTCCTGGAGCAGGATCAAGGTGGATTTCATGAGCCAAGGTCAGAACTCGAAGGGTCAGCTTTTTTGCCTCTTTTTCCCCGAATTCTTCTGTTGCTTTACCCGCCTTGGCAATCGCGGCTGTAATCTTTGACGAATCAAATGGTACTATCCTTTTGTCCCGTTTTTTTATCTTTTCAAGCACTTTTATTTTCCTTTCCGGTAGGTTAAGCCTTTTGCAAACAAAATTACTACAATTCTACAACATGCTGTATGTCTGTCAACAACTAAATCAACATATTGTGCCTTGGATCAAAAGGCGCTAATGTGAATTGCAAAGAATAACAATAGAGTAGGAATATTTTTCTTTTTTCTGCAGGATTTTTTATTTATTTCATGCCGGTGCCGGGTGCTGGATGATTGCTTTGAGCTTTCATGTTTCCGCTCTCAACATGTCCCATATTATGCTTTTTTATCAAGGGTGTTACCCATATATAATCTGCAAAGGAAAGTTCGGCCTTGCTTCCTGCCGGCGCCAACAAAAGGGTTTTAAAGCCGGCTCCGGTACGACTAAAGGCCCGGTCAGGTATTCCGAATTTACGTATAATGTGACCATTTCCAGCCAAAACAACTATCATAGACGTTTTTTTTAGATAAAGCGCTATTGATTCGGCCATTGTTTCTTCCCACACACACTGGACCATATAAAAATGCTCAAAACTTTCTCTTCCCTTTATTTTGTGTTGTTTGAATATCTCTTCTAAATAGGCCCTGTGATCAACGTTGGTGGTATCTATCCTTTTGGGGAGGTGTTTTTTTTCATCGCCTGATAAGCTCTCAATTCCGCCGACAGCTATCTTGGGCGGAATATGGAAGGGTATGTTCAGGCCTATAAGCGCTATATGTCTTTCCTTGATAAAAGCAAGTATGTCTTTGTATAATTCAAAGTCAAATTTCCAGTTCGCATACCAGTGCGTCTTTTCCAGAAGCCCCTTTTCATCCAGCCTGCCGGCAGACCACATATCCAGTATTTTCTGGTATGAACTATCAAATGCCTCCATGCCGACTATAAGTTCCGGATGTGTGTCAACAAGCCTTTTGATAACCCTTAGCTGGATTTTATGATGTGCTGAATCTGTGTGTGTTTCACCAATATAAATTACTTTAGCCATGTTCAGGTCGGCAATAAGCTCTTCAAAAGATACAGGGGCGCCGGTTTTGGTGTTGATTATATCCCCCTCTTTAAACGACACCGACAAATCCTCGATTAAAAGTTTTTTTGGCGCCATTGCGCATCCCCATATAAAATTCATAAAGGCTATAAAACAAAAAAGTATAAATATTGTTTTCCTGCTTAACTTCATTGTATGTCGAGGCCTTCAAAAACCCCTTCCTTTGCATTCCCTTTTTATAATTTGACGAACTTGTAGAAAATTTGTAATATTATAATAATTCAGCCACAGATTCACACGGATGAACGCAGATAGATTTAAACACAAAGAAACACAGAACATCAAGAATTATATTATGCGCCTTCAGCAAAATCCGCTATTTAGAAAAGAAATCGCTCCATGGTATGATTCAGATACAAGCTGTTTGATAATGATCGGCTTTTTTTTTATCGTATTTTTGTTCGGCATTACCGGTATTTCTGAAGCATATGAAAAAATTGAATATCATAAGCATGTTTGGGTTCCGGGCATTCTTGCCATACTGAGCGGAGTAACAATAATTTCAACGTCAATACGCCTGATAAAAAGATACCGCAAACAACAGGCCAAAGAAAGGTATGATTTATGAAAGATGGCAAAATCGACTTTCAAAATGGGTTTTGAAACAGCTTTTAATCTTTTGAAGGGAGATAAAGCATGAAGATAACTAATTTAATTGTATGGAAAAGCGCTGCTGTTCTTATAGCGCTTATTGTTTTTACAGGCTGCGCATCAAATTATGGATGTCTTCAGCAAAGCCGGGATGTCACAAAGCTTTTTGAACACTTTAAGACACTTGATAAATACAGATATTATTACAGCGGAACGGAAACAGAGCCAAATGCCATAATTGGAATTAAGAACGATTATATACTTGTAACAAAACTGTGGAAAGATGTTGATCTTACCGAGAAACAGCTGAAAAACTGGATCGACCGGATGCGCCAGACTCATGATTTTCCTGTCAGCCCTTATGGATCTTTAATCCTGGATCATGAAGGCAAACAGGTGGGAATCTGGTATTCTGCATGGGACAGCACCATCGTAAAGATTGAAAAGGATAACCATATCGTTGTTCATACGCCAACGGTTCCCATTAAAAAGATCATGTTTCTTAAACAAAATGACGAATAACTTCGACCGTAAGTAAGTTAGCCATTTTTAGATTCGCTCGCTATCGCGGTTCAATCAAGATAATATCATTAAGAGGCAAATATAGACCCTTAATGACTTAACGTGTTAAAACAGGAGGAAACAATGATTATTGCCAGAGACATCATGAACACCAACCTGATTACCGTCACCCCTGATATGGATATTTCCAGGGCAGCCAAAATCCTTTTTGATAACCGGATTAACGGCGTACCGGTAGTGGACGATAACGGAGGTTTGGTGGGCATTCTGTGCCAAAGCGATCTTATTACCCAGCAGAAAAAGCTGCCGATCCCCACTATTTTTACTTTCCTTGACGGCCTCATCCGGCTGACATCTGTGAAACAGATCGAAAAGCAGGTCCGTAAAATCGCCGCCCTCACGGTTTTGGAAGCAATGACGCCTAAGCCGGTCACGGTCCGGCCGGACACCGGACTCGAAACCGTTGCGGCCCTGATGGTAGACAGCAATTTTCATACCCTGCCGGTGGTCGAAGACTCTTGTCTGGTGGGAATCATCGGCAAGGCGGATGTTCTTCGCACCCTTATATCCGCCACTGAAAGCCACTGAGATCTTTGAAAAAAAGCATGTAAATGGTATCTAAGTCTTGCAGATGATTTCTCTTTTCAAAGGTCTCAGGCTACACCTTACCCGGCGGATTTAGCTCTACCAACTTGCTTTTTATATAATATATGATTATAGTCTCAAATTATGAAGGAAAATAATGAAAAAATACCAAATCCCAAAGAGCTTGAAAAAGAAATAAGTGAATTTCTGGCTAAAAAGTTCGGAGATAATGTTAAAATTGTATCTCCAATGGTTGTTCCTCAGGCAGTAACGCTGGAGAAGGAAGGGAAAGAGCCGAAAAAGAAAAAAAAGCTGTTTTTTAACTTAAAACCCGAAGATCTTATCTCCTACCTTGACCAATATATCGTTAAGCAGGATATGGCCAAGGCCATTCTATCTACAAAAATTTGCACCCACTTCAATCGCATCAAACATGCACAAGATTTTCCGGAAAGCGTCAATGAAATAGTCGGCAGCATCAAGAACAATGTCCTAATGATCGGGCCTACCGGTGTCGGCAAGACATATCTGATTAAACTTATCGCAAAAAAAATCGGCGTTCCGTTTGTCAAAGGGGATGCAACAAAATTCAGCGAAACAGGTTATGTTGGAGGGGATGTAGAGGATCTGGTTCGAGATCTTGTCAGAGAGACTAACGATGATATTGAACTTGCTCAATATGGCATCATATATATAGATGAAGTCGATAAAATTGCGTCAAGCCGCAACCTGATAGGGGCTGATGTGTCACGAACAGGCGTGCAGCGTGCTCTGCTAAAACCAATGGAAGAAACCGATATAGATTTAAAGGTTCCGCACGATCCTATTTCGATGCTTCAGGAAATCGAACGGTATCGTAAAACAGGCAAACGTAATAAGCGTACTGTAAACACCAAAAATATTCTTTTTATCATGAGCGGGGCATTCAGCGATCTAACCAAAATAATTAAAAAACGTGTGGCTGAGTATGGCATCGGTTTTGGCGCTCATATTACAAGCCCCAGGGAACAAACCGAAATTCTGCAGCAGGTAATGCCTGAAGATCTGACAACATACGGGTTTGAGTCCGAATTCGTTGGACGTCTGCCTGTAAAGGCTGTTTTTGAAAGATTAACCGAAAAAGACCTTTATGAAATTTTAAAAAACCCCAACAACCCCATAATTCTTGGAAAAAAACTTGATTTTGCAGCATATGGCATCAAGGTTAAGTTCGAAGATGAAGCGCTCCGCATATTATCAAAACAGGCCTTTAATGAAAACACAGGTGCAAGAGGCCTGGTAAGCGTCTTTGAAATGGCCCTGCTTTTGTTTGAAAAGAAATTGCCGTCAACCGATATTAAAAAATTTCCTGTAACCGCTTTTGTTGTTAATGAACCTGAAAAAGCTCTTGAAACTCTTTTATCACCTTTAAACGAAGAAAAGTTAACCGCAAGCTTTAACGAACTGGCAAGCAAGGAAAAAGAGTTTATTAAGGAATATTTGCAAAAAAACAGTAAGAGGTTAAGTGAAAGATACAATCTGACCATGACCCAGTCACGCATAGATATTGTTGCATCTTTTTACTGCAAGTATATAATGGAAATTGAGCGCAGCGTTGAAAAAATAAAAACCTTTTATGATGAAATTAAAAAAATAGAACTATTCTTTTTCCAAAATCATGATATTAATATAATTATGGAAGAACAAGCCGTTGATTTTATTATTAAACAGTTTATTGATTCCGGCATTAAACTTGAAGAATTCTACCAACAGCTAATAATCGATTTTGAATTAGGGTTTAAACTCATTAAAGAAAAAACAGGGAAAAACCGTTTCTTTATTACAAAACAGGCGCTTTTAGGGCCGGAATCTTTTATAAGCAATCTCATTAAAAATGAACTTAAAAACAACAATACACCAGGAAAGGCCTAAGAAATTTTATGATTGGAATATCAAAACTTTACTGCGGAACAGTTGAACCGTCGGACGCACTTCGTTATGGACGTATGTCGTCGAAATTACCTTCCCATCTCCTGCAATTTTCCAAGGATAAAAAACCGGTAGTTGTATGGAACATTACAAGGCGATGCAATTTAAAATGTGTGCACTGCTATGCGCACGCAAAGGATCTCTCCTTTAAGAACGAACTTTCCACAAAAGATGGGAAAATCCTGCTGGATGATCTTGCGCAATTCGGCGTGCCTGTAATCTTATTTTCAGGCGGAGAACCGACGATCAGAAAGGATCTGCCTGAGCTTGCAGCCTATGCTGTCAGCAAAGGGATGCGGGCCGTAATATCCACAAACGGAACTCTTATAACGCAGAAAATGGCGCGCATACTAAAGGATATCGGTCTTTCATACGTAGGCATCAGTATTGACGGAATGGAAGAGATTAACGACCGTTTTAGAGGAGTTAAAGGCGCTTTCAATGCGGCTTTAGAAGGAATTAAAAATTGTAAGGATGCTGGAATTAAGGTAGGGCTCCGTTTTACAATTAACAAGTTTAATGCAGATGAAATTCCAAGGATATTCAAGCTGCTTGAGGATATGGAGATTCCAAGGGCTTGCTTTTATCATCTGGTTTATGCGGGACGTGGAACAGATCTTATTAAAGATGATCTATCCCATGATGAAACTAGGTCAACTGTTGATTTAATAATGGATCTTACAAAAAAACTACATGACGGTGGAAAGCCAAAAGAAATATTAACCGTTGACAATCATGCTGATGGTCCATACCTGTATTTAAGGCTTCTTAAAGAAAATCCCAGGCGGGCCGAGGATGTCCTTGAACTTCTCAAAATGAATCAAGGAAACAGCTCAGGCATAGGAATCGGCTGTATCAGCTGGGATGGGAAAGTTCATGCCGATCAATTCTGGCGTCATCACAGTTTCGGAAATGTCAAGGATCGTCCTTTTTCAAAAATATGGACAGATACCTCGGAACCGCTTATGAAAAAGCTTAAAGAAAAGAAAAAACATGTAACAGGCAGATGCGCAACCTGCCGCTGGCTGGATATTTGCGCCGGAAATTTCAGGGTTCGCGCCGAAGCCACAGGCGATCTCTGGTCGCCTGATCCTGCATGCTATCTTAGAGATGAAGAAATCTCCTAAATAAAAAGGAATGACATATGATATTCCCTGAATACAGACCAAGACGTTTGCGGCAAAATGAGGCGTTTCGCCGAATGGTGCGCGAAACCGCCCTTTCAGTAGATGACCTTATCTTTCCGCTCTTTGTTATTGACGGCACAGGAGTTAAAAACCCCATACAATCAATGCCCGGTCATTATCAGTTGTCCATAGACAATCTGGTCAAAACCGCCGATACGGCATATAAGCTAGGCATACCTGCTATTATGCTTTTTGGAATCCCTGAAAGCAAAGACCCTCTTGCAACAAGCGCTTATGCAAAAAACGGAATCATCCAGAAAGCAATAAAAACGCTAAAAAACAAAATACCGGAGCTTGTTGTAATAACCGATGTCTGTCTCTGCCAATACACAGATCATGGTCACTGCGGCATTGTGAACGGTCAGGTAATAGATAATGATGCCACACTGGATCTTCTTGCCCGAACAGCCCTGTCCCATGCAAAGGCAGGAGCCGACATGGTGGCTCCTTCAGACATGATGGACGGCCGAGTTGCTGAAATCCGCGATATCCTGGATGAAAACAGTTTCAGCAATATCCCGATAATGTCATACTCAGCCAAGTATTGCTCGGCTTACTACGGGCCGTTTCGTCACGCAGCCGACTCAGCCCCTAAATTCGGGGATCGCAGAACATATCAGATGGATCCTGCAAATGCTATTGAAGCTATCAGGGAAGTTACAATGGATATTGAAGAAGGGGCGGATATAATAATGATAAAGCCGGCCCTTTCTTATCTGGATATTATCTGCCGCATTCGGGATGAAATTGATCTGCCTGTTGCCGCATATAGTGTCAGTGGCGAATATGCAATGATAAAGGCTGCCGATAAAATGGGATGGCTGGACGGCAAAAAAGTTATGATGGAGACACTCACATCAATAAAGAGAGCCGGTGCCGACATGATAGTGACCTATTTTGCCATTGAAGCTGCAGAGGAGCTGAATAGATAAAAAATAACTTATCATGACAAAAAAATTAAATCATACATCGATCCCAAAGCCTCATCAACACGCTGAAAACAAAGAGGCTGTTTTGCGTCTTGTCGCATGGGAAACTACGCGCAACTGCAACCTCTCCTGCAAGCACTGCCGCGCATCTGCAACTAAAGGCCCGTATACCGGAGAACTTGATACCCAGGCTTCTATCCGGCTTCTGGATCAAATAGCCTTGCTTGGGGAGCCGATAGTTATTCTTACCGGCGGAGAACCTCTTTTACGTCCCGATATATTTGAACTTGCAAGTTACGGTACGGATAAAGGGCTCAGGATGGTTATGGCCCCGAATGGAACCCTGGTAACAAAATCCAATGCAAAACAGATGGCCGATTCAGGCATTAAACGGGTAAGCATCAGCATAGACGGCGCTACAAAAGAAAGTCATGACAGCTTCAGGGGAGTAAACGGAGCATTTGAAGGATCTCTCAACGGCATAGAGCTGATCAAGGAAGCAGGGGTGGAGTTTCAGATAAACACCACTATTACAAAAACCAACCTTGACCAGATCGCCAGGATACAGGAGCTTGCCGTAAACCTTGGCGCGGTTGCCCACCATATTTTTCTTCTGGTTCCAACAGGCCGCGGCAAATATATTATAGATCAGGAAATAACCGCTAAAGAATATGAACACACCCTGAACTGGTTTTATGATCAAAGGGAGAAAACTCCTCTGCAACTGAAAGCCACATGCGCCCCCCATTATTACCGCATACTCAGGCAAAGGGCAAAAAAAGAGGGGAAGACAGTCACATTAAAAACTCACGGCCTGGATGCCGTTACCAGGGGGTGTCTTGGGGGTACAGGCTTTTGTTTTATTTCGCACAAAGGGATTGTGCAGCCGTGCGGTTTTCTCCAGCTTAATTGCGGAGATATTACAAAAACATCGTTTGCAGATATCTGGAAGAATTCAGAACCCTTTAAATTATTGCGTGATGCTAATAACTTGAAGGGCAAATGCGGAAAATGTGAATTCAAAAAGGTATGCGGAGGTTGCAGAGCAAGAGCTTATGAAGCAACCAACGACTTTCTGGCTGAAGAACCGCTTTGCAGTTACCAGCCGGGCATTTAATTTGAAGGGGAATAAAGATAGCCTGTATACAATGATGGATTAGATATCATGTTTGCAATCTCTTTAACGGATGACTCTGCAATAAACTTCAGGATGGAAAACTTCTTTTTCGGCGCATAAACAGCAGAAATTTTTTCCTTAATCCCGCCCATGCGGCCGGCCCATTCTATTGCGTCTTCGAGATTCCCAAGACGGTCAATCAGCCCAAGATTTTTTGCCTCCTCTCCGGTAAAAATACGTCCGTCGGCAAGCCCTTCCACTATAGATAAATCCATGCTTCTTCCATTAGCAATATCCACAATAAATTGTTTGTGAATCTGGTCGGATAAATTCTGGAGAATATTTTCTTCATCTTTTGTCATCTCACGAACCGGAGACCCGATATCCTTGTACAGGCCGCTTTTGACGACAACGGGAACCAGGCCTATTTTACGGAAAAGCTCCTGGAAATTTGCAAAACTCATGATAACGCCTATGCTGCCTGTTATAGTGCCTGGATTCGCAACAATGCCGTCAGCGCCTGCAGCCACATAATAACCCCCTGATGCGGCAACAGTGCCCATAGACGCTATAACCTTCTTTGTTTTGACTGTTTTTCTGATTTCTCTGAAAATTTCCTGCGCAGGACCGACAGCGCCGCCAGGAGAATCAATGCGAATTACTATAGCTTTGATGGAACTGTTTTCACGAAAATATTTAAGGCTATGAATTATATCCCTGGAAGAAGTAATATTTCCGGTCAACTCAACTATTCCAACCTTTTCTCCTCCTGGTTTTAAAAGATCGTCAAAATCAGCATCCATTGCAGCAAGCATAAAGACCAGAGATAAGCCGATAAAAGCCGTAACCATTATTGATGAAAAAATCAGAATAAAAAAAAGATATGGATGGCGCCTGGAAAACATGAAATTAATCCTGACAAATAAAATTAGTAAGCGTTCACGGAACGTTGGAATTAGAAATTGGAAAATTGGCCTTCATGCTTTTGTGCTGTTTTCGTAAACTCGTTTCATCTCTTTCCAATTTCAGGTTTCAAGCCGTGAACGGCTACTAAAATCGTTATACTTTACTACTTATTTAATTCATTCTGAAGATTTTCACGCAGGATATCTCCAAAGGTAGATGTCTTAGGACTCATATTATCAATATATTCACCTAAAAGTGCTTTGTCATCCTCGATATCAAGCTGCTTGATTGAAAGACCGATTCTTCTTTCCTCGCCGTTAATATTCATAACCTTTGCAGTTATGACATCTCCGATATTGAATTTTCCAACAGGAGTTTTTATTTTTTCAGCGCTGATCTCAGATACATGCACAAGACCTTCAATCCCTTCTTCCAATTCCACAAAAACCCCAAAATCGGTTATATTTGTAACCGTACCAGTAATCTCTTTTCCAACGTTATAGCGCTCTGCCACAGTTGTCCAGGGATCTGTTTCCAGCTGTTTGATCCCAAGAGAAAACCTTTCGTTTTCCTTTTCAATATCAAGAACTATAGCCTGAATTACATCCCCTTTATTATAAAGCTCGGACGGATGTTTTATCCGCTTGGTCCAGGAAATATCCGAGATGTGAACAAGGCCGTCGATTCCTTCATCTATGCCTATAAAAAGGCCAAAATCGGTTATATTTTTGACTTTTCCCTCAATGGTTGTCCCGATAGGATACTTTTCACTAATTACATTCCATGGATTTGGAACAACCTGTTTTATCCCGAGTGAAATACGTCTGTTCTCAGGTTTTATATCAAGCACTATAGCCTCAACATTATCTCCAATAGATACGACCTTGGAAGGATGGCGAATCTTTCTGGTCCATGACATCTCAGAAACATGAATCAGCCCCTCAATGCCCTCCTCTAATTCTATAAATGCGCCATAATCCGTCAGGCTGACAACCTTGCCGTTAATATGGGAACCAACCGGATATTTTTCTGTAACACTTGCCCAGGGGTCTTCGGTAAGTTGTCTCAGGCCTAATGAAACCCTTTCTTTTTCAAGATCAAAGCTCAATATCTTGACTGTTATCTTATCGCCGACTGAAAAAAGTTCCGAAGGATGTTTGACGCGCCCCCACGAAATGTCCGTAATATGCAGCAGACCATCAACACCGCCAAGATCAACGAATACACCATACTCGGTAATATTCTTTACAATACCTTCAACAACCTTGCCTTCATTCATGAATTCAAGAGTTGCAGATCTTTTAGATTCGCGTTGCAGTTCAAGAATAGCCCGTCTGGATAAAACTATATTGCTGCGCTTTCGATTATATTTTAAAATTTTAAATGCAAAAGTTTTCCCTACCATCTCGTCGAGATTTCGGATGGGACGCAAATCAGCCTGTGATCCCGGCAAAAAGGCCTGCACTCCGATATCTACGGAAAAGCCGCCCTTTACACGGGCTAAAATAACTCCTTCGATGGTTTCGTTCTTATCGAAAGAGTTCTTAATGTCATCCCATATTTTTACCTTTGCCGCCTTTTCTTTTGAAAGGACAACACGTTCTTCCTCTTCATCCCAGTATTCAACCATTACCTCAACATTGTCCCCTAAGGTGGCGTTAATATTACCGTGATCATCCTTAAATTCCTGAATCCGTATTTGCCCCTCTGATTTATAGCCGATGTCAACAAGCACATAATCCTTGTCAACCGCAATTATCTTGCCGACAACAAGTTCCCCTTCTTCGAAACGCTTAAAGCTTTCAGCGTACATATCCTCATAATTTTTCTCGCTGTCGCCGGAGCCTTGAACATCTTTTGGCAGCTTATCATCAACAGGCTGTTCCGTACCAGCCTGGTCCACCCAATCGTTTTTGTCTGTTGAATTGTTTTCTGTAAAATTATCCATTAACCAATATTCCCCCTTAACCTGTATTTAATGTCGCAACCAATAAGAGGTTGCGTAATTTTATTTTTATAACAGCTTAATATTAAAAAAACAACCTAATATTTATTTAAGCTGTTCCGGAACATATGCGCAAAAAAGCAGTTCTTGATATACCTCTGCCCCCTGAACACCTAACACATGCATTTGCCTATATATGAAAGCATAAGCTCGACCACTTCATCTGCGGAAAGATTGGTTGAATCCACTATTATAGCATCTTCAGCCGGTTTTAATGGGGACAGAGACCTGGTACTGTCATTTTTATCCCGTTGATTGATATCCTGTTCGATCTGTTCTATTGTCAGGGAGGTGTTTGATGACAATTCCTTATAACGTCTTAATGCCCTTGTTCTGGGGGATGCGTCTAAAAAAAATTTTATGTTGGCGGCTGGAAACACGACAGTGCCCATATCGCGCCCCTCAAACACAACGCCTTTTCCGGCCCCTATATCCCTTTGCAAATCCAGAAGATATCTCCTTATAACCGACCTTGCGGAAACAGCCGAGGCAAGCATCGAAATTTCAGGACTTCTTATTTGATCTGTGATGTCTTTATTATTTGAAAATAGACGTAGCCCTTGTTCCGCGAATATAAATTTCAAGTCCATAGACATGCATAAATTTTCAAGTCCAACATCGTCATCATGGCTCAATCCCTTGGATTTTGCTTCAAATGCAACCCCCCTGTAAAGAGCTCCTGTGTCAATGTATCTGTAGCCAAGCCTTTTTGCCAGGCTCCGGCTTACAGTGGTTTTACCCGCCCCTGCAGGGCCGTCTATTGTGATAAGGATCGGCTTCATAATACTTTTCCAAGCGCGTTAATAAAACGAACATTCTCATTATGAAGCCCTACATTAATTCTAATATAGTTAGGATAACCATAAGATGTCATGGACCTGATAATAACTCCCTGCCTGAGCATGTTTTCAAAAATCTCATCAGCATCTTTCTTAACATCGATCAGAAAAAAATTTGCCTGGGAAGGGAAATATTTAATTCCAATCTTTTCAAGGGAATCATATAAGAAATCTAAACCTTCTTGAACAAGAGCTACAGTCTTTTGCAAAAAATCTTTATCATCAAGAGCCGCAATAGCGGCTACCTGGGCCAGCGAATTTGCATTAAAGGGCAGCCTTATCCTGTTTATCAGATCCGCTATTTCCTGGGGCATTATTCCATAGCCGATTCTAAGCCCTGCCAGCCCGTATGCCTTGGAAAAGGTGCGAAGCGTAACTATTGCTGAATCTGTATTAAGATAATCAATGCTTCTCGCGCATTTTTTATCTTGAACAAATTCGATATATGCCTCGTCTACCACAACAACCACTTCGGGAATTTTCCCCAAAAAGGTTTCAAAATCGGTTTTTGAGAAAACGGTTCCAGTTGGATTATTGGGATTGCATAAAAAAATCATGCGGGTTTTGGGGGTAATTCTGCTTTGTATGCTGTTTAAGTCGATTGAAAGTGAATTCAACGGCACATATACAGGAATAGCTCCGACGCTACGGGCCATTATATCGTAGATAAGGAATGAAGGCCACGGCATAATCACCTCATCGCCGGCCTGAATTAATGCTCTGGTAAGCATGCCTATAATCTCATCAGAACCGTTTCCTAAAACAATATTTCCCTGTCTGATTCCCAGACTTTCAGAGATTTTTTTTGTTAAATCATAACCTCTGGCATCAGGATACCGATTAAGGTTTTCCATTGCTCCCTTAATAGCCTCAACCGCCTTGGGAGACGGCCCCAGAGGGTTTTCATTTGAAGCAAGTTTTATGGAATCACTAATGCCGTATTCCCTTTCAAGCTCTTTAAGAGGCTTGCCCGCAGAATACGGCTTTATTGATAGTATATAATCGGGGACCGATAAGTTCATAATTATAGAAAGTTCCTCTTTTGCCTGTAAAGCTAATATGATTTAGCCACTTTTTTCTGCCGCCCTTTTACCCTGTTCTATAGCCTCCATATTGAAACCTTTGGCTCAATATGGGTGATATTTCCAAATATCAGCCTGTTAAAATATTAAATATTATTTTCAATTTTTATTGATGTCAAGGTGTTTAAGGCAACTCAATTTTGCAAAGGTCTTTTCTACTTAACTATCTTGAGAATCTCCTTAAATCTTTCTCCCGCAGCCTTCTTTAATAATTCAAATAATACTGTTTCAGTACTTGTCAGCGCAGCCCCTGAATCTTTGATTCTCTCCAGACCGATCTTAAAATTCTCCCTGGTCCTTGAAGAAACAGCATCAGTAACAATCTGAATTTCATAGCGCAAATTCAATAAATCCTAAGGTTGTCGAACAGCATACTTTATCTTATGCATAACATCAGCCAATTTGCCCTGAACATCGATTATAATTAAAACAGTGTGTTTCGTATTAAGCATAGATCTCTCTTTTTGGCTTTTTATAATCCTCTTATTGCATGCCTTTGATGTGCGGAGAGGAAGTTTTTCCTGATGCGTATCGATTTAGGCGTAACCTCGACCATCTCATCGCTACCTATAAAATTTATTGCGCTCTCAAGCGTTAGAGGCCTTACAGGAGAAAGGATTATATGTTCATCCTTTCCTGAGGCGCGCATGTTAGAAAGCTTTTTCTCCTTGCAGGCGTTAACATTAATATCATTTTCCCTGTTGTGTTCTCCTATCACCATGCCTTCGTAAACAGGATTTCCAGGGACAATAAATATCCGCCCCCTTGGTTCAAGGTTAAAAAGGGCATAGGCCACCGCCTTTCCTTCTCTGTCTGCGACTATGGAACCGGTAACCCTTGATTTGAAATCGCCCCTGTATTCATCATAACCGGCAAAGATGGAATTCATGATCCCGGTGCCCCTGGTATCTGTCAAAAATTCATCCCTGTAACCTATAAGCGCCCTGGAAGGGGTATTGAATTCCATCCTGGTCCTTCCTTTTCCATCATTGACAAGATTGGTCAGCTTCCCTTTTCTTATGGAAAGTTTTTCCGTAACAATACCGATAAAATTTTCATCACAATCAATAAGGAGCTGTTCTATGGGTTCAAGTTTCTTGCTGTTTTCGTATTTATAGATTACTTCGGGACGGCCTACACAAAGTTCAAACCCTTCTCTTCTCATGGTTTCGATCAGGATAGCCATCTGGAATTCGCCTCTTCCCTTGACAAGAAAGCTCTCCCTGTCATCTGTTTCTTCAACCCTTATGGCCACATTCCTTAAGGTCTCCTTTACAAGGCGTTCGTATATCTTGCTCGATTGGACAAATTTCCCTTCCTTTCCGGTAAAGGGGGAATTGTTTATGGTAAATCTCATTGATATGGTAGGGTCATCGACCTTTATCCTTTTCAGGGCCTTTGATTCTTCCTTTGTACAGACAGTATCTCCGATTTTGACATTTTCTATTCCTGAAAGTATAACAATATCACCAGCTTCAACTTTTTCAACCTCTTTAAGATCCAGGCCGTTATATACTTTAAGTTTTGAGATTTTAAGTGGGACATGCTCGTTGTTTTCATTAATGCAGACAAGATTGTCGTTGAATTTTACCTGGCCGTTAGATATTCTGCCTATGGCAAGTCTTCCCAGATAGTCCGAATAATCAAGGTCAGATACCAGCATCTGAAAAGGTTCTCCGGAATTATAATAAGGAGCAGGGATATTCTTCAATATTATATCAAAAAGGAGGCCAAGATTTTCACCCTTATCATCTAATGACTCTTTGACAATTCTGTCTCGTCCTATGGCATAGAGCAAAGGGAATTCAAGCTGGTTTTCCGTGGCATCAAGGTCTATAAAGAGATCATATATTTCGTCCAGAACCTCATTGGGACGGGCGTCATTTCGATCGATCTTGTTTATTACCACTATAATTGTAAGTCCGGCGCTGAGGGCCTTTTTTAATACAAAACGGGTTTGGGGCAGGGGGCCTTCCGAAGCATCCACCAAAAGGAGCGCGCCATCCGTCATGGAAAGCGCCCTTTCCACCTCACCGCCAAAATCGGCATGGCCGGGAGTATCTATGATATTTATCTTTACCCCTTTCCAGACCACGGAACAGTTCTTGGCGGCAATAGTGATCCCTCTTTCGCGCTCCAGATCCATTCTGTCCATTATCCTTTCATCTACTTCCTGCCCGGTCCTGAACAATCCGCTTTCTTTTAACATGCCATCAACAAGCGTGGTCTTACCATGATCAACATGAGATATGATGGCGATATTCCTGATTTTTTCATTTCTTACAATACTACTCATTCATTTATTCCTTTTATTAAATGTTGGAAGTGTGCCTTAACTCAACAAAACATGCAGTCTGATCTCAAGAGCTTTGCAAAATATCCATATTGTTATTGCGAGCAAGACGAACCAATCTCTAAGGCATGGAAAAGAAAGGACATTCTTGGATCATAATCATGCAAAAAAGGTCAGGTATAATCAAAACGGCGTTTTCTGTGTTAAGAATATCCCTCTCTTTCCGGCTATTTGCAAGATAACGTACTATAATATATTCCAATATTTTCCTTTGTCAATCAATCCTGATGAACACCGTCCTTATATAGGGAAAAACAAGTGAGAATTAATGCTCCGCCGCCCCGCTGAAACGGGATCTCTGCTTTGCTCCGACAAGCTACGGGGAATGCGCTCGCTTTTGCGTTTCAAAATATTAGAGAAAGTATGAGCAGTGGATATTAGCAGAGCAGGAGCGTGGCGGAATCCGTGCTTTTAAACGTCAAGTTGTTTTTGATTTGTTTCTATAGGAAATAGCATTCTGAACCAGGGCATCGGCCCAGGAAGGTGTGCCCAACGCATGTATATGCGTATATGTTGCCAGCACATTTTTATAACAAACACCGTCTTTTTTATTAATAAAGCCTGCCCCCCTTTTCATGCAAAAAACCAGGTCATTGTCAGTCCCCATCCATTTTAAAACCCGGGAATAATGAAATTCATGTCCTCTGATTTCAGCGCCTACTTTAAAATAAGGGTTTTCCCTTTCCACTTTTATAATTGTATATCCATGCCCCTGAGGCTTTTTGGAAAATCCGAAAACAACCGGTAAAACATCTGCCATTGGATATGATTTTCCGTCAAGAACAAGCTCCTTTCCAAGATACATCAAACCACCGCATTCAGCATATATGGGAAGTCCATCTTCAGCCAATGATTTTAATTGGTGTTTGAACGCAACCTTTTCAGCCAGCTCTTTTGCATGGGTTTCAGGGAATCCGCCTCCAATATACATGGCATCTACAGGCGGAATTATGCTGTCGGAAAAAGGGCTGATAAATACAGCCTCGGCGCCTAATGAAACAAGAGCCTCAATATTTTCCGGATAGTAGAACTGGAATGCCGAATCCCTGACTATGCCGATCCTTGGCGCCGGCTGCCGAATGTCCCGCGGAACGCTGGACTGGTTGCTTGTTGCTGAATGTTGAATGATGGATGATTTGGCGGCTTGATCCGCGATTTTCTCTATCGCGGTCAGGTCAAGATAGGCAGATGCTGTTTGAGAAGCAGCGGCAATCGAATCTTTTGCCCACCCGTGTTCAGACATCGGCACGAGACCCATGTGGCGTTCCGGAAAATTCTGCTTGCCCAGGTTCGGTACAGCGCCTAATACAGGCACACCACAGTGCTGTTCTATGCTTTTGCGAATTATATTTTCATGTCTTGGCCCGGCAATACGGTTTAATATAACTCCGCTTATCTTAACATCAGGATCAAACTGCATGCAGCCGGAGACAACCGCAGCCATAGTTCTTGTGGTTTTTGTGCAGTCAATACACAAAATAACAGGAGCTTTAAGCAGCTTCGCGAGCTCGGCAGTGCTGGTGCTCCCCTCAACATCTAAGCCGTCATAAAGCCCTCTGTTGCCTTCTATAACCGCGATATCTCTGTTTATGGAATGTGAAAGAAATGAATTAAGGACTTGCTCTTCTTTTATCATGAAGGTGTCCAGATTATAGCAGGGTCTGTCCGCTGCCAGTGCGAGCCAGCCGGCATCAATATAATCAGGACCTTTTTTGAAAGGAGCCACTCTTTTCCCAAGATTAGTCCATGCGGCAATAATCCCGATCGACAGTATGGTTTTTCCCGCTCCTCCCCGCAAAGCCGCAATAATAATCCTGGGGATATCCATATATTTTAATTCGCAGACCCGCCTCATTATAATTACATTGACAGTAAAAGCACGTTTATAGGCACCTGATTATGAGACTTCGACAAATCCATACAAAGGCATTGCGGGCAGGTTACGCCTGCAACTGCGAGGCACAAGCGGGCAGGTAGATTTTTCTGCCTGTGCCTGAAAAAAAACGGCATAAGGCTAAACAGGCTTAGCAATAAAAAAAATAATGCAAAAAGCCTTAAGCCTTATGCCATACAATAAAATCTATTTTTTGTTGTACCTCAAAAGGTCAAATCAGCAATCGTTTGATTATTCGTCTTCTTCGGTAGAATGTTGCTTTCCGAGACCTTTAAGCCCTATCAGCGTAGTGCTTCCGCTTGACCAGTACTCAAGAAGCTCTTCCCTGACCATCTGGTTTACAATCTTCTTTACGTCTCTCATATTTTCATCAGGGAACATCTTATAGAAATCTTTCAGATAAAATTTTGTTTTATCTTTTTTTTTCGTAAGTGTTTCTATAATAGTATCTTTTGCTGTTTGTTCATCTATTGATAAGCCCATTATTATGCCTCTTATATTTTATTAATTAAGCCGGAGCGCATAAGTCTTATGCGCCATGCGCCCCAGCTTATTGTTTTTACTTTACACAGTTAGAACTTGAATTGAGTTGTATGACGCCATGTGTAATATGCAGCGTCACGGAAATCATCAATAAGATGATGTGTAAAATTAAGTTCACATTTATCAAAGAATCTTTCCCATCCAATTCTTGCTGCCCAGTCACCAAGACGTTCGTATTTATTGGCATCCTTTGAGTATGCCTCAACCATTTTCTTTATTGTCTTAGTCATGGTCGGCCAGCGCGGCTGTTCGTTCGGGATAAAGGCCACAACTACCTTGGAAAACTTAGGCATGCTGATCCTGTTGGATATCTTGCCGCCGGCCATAAGTACGATTCCGTCACCTTCCGTGTCTGCAAGCGGCATGGAAGGACACATTGTGTAGCAGTTTCCGCAGTACATGCATTTTTCTGCCTGCACGGAAACAGTTTTCAGTTCCTTGCCCCCTATATTGATTTTGGTCGGTTTAATAGCAGCTGTTGGACACGCGGCAATGGCCAGAGGAACTTCGCACATCTTGTCCAGATATTCATGATCGACCATAGGCGGTTTGCGGTGATATCCAAGAATTGCAATATCAGAGCAGTGAACAGCGCCGCACATGTTCAGACAACAGGCCATGGAAACGCGAAGCTTTGCAGGCAGCCTCATGTTTTGGAAATCATTAAAAATCTCATCCATGGTCGCCTTTACAGTACCTGATGCATCAGTGGCAGGTGTGTGACAGTGGACCCAGCCCTGGGTATGCACAATATTTGTAATTCCAGCGCCTGTGCCGCCGATCGGGAACTTGTTGCTCCCTGCAGCAAACTTTCTGCTTGCAAGATCCTTCTTCAGAGGCTCTACCTTGTCTTTGCTGTCCACCATGAATTCGATATTGTTTCTGGTGGTAAATCTTAAATATCCGCCACAATGCTTATCTGCTATTTCACATGCTTCGCGAAGAAGACTTATGCTCATGAGACGAGCCGCGCCAACCCTTACAGTGAAAACTTTGTCGCCTGTTTCCGAAACATGGACCAGAACACCCGGTGCCAGAATCTCATGATATTGCCACTTACCCTTGTTTTTTGCAATAACCGGAGGGTAAAAATTATCATATTTTTTTGGACCGATATCGGTTATTCTGTTTTCCATCGGTTTGTCAGGATTATAGCCTGAAGATATAAATGCCATGATTATTCCCCTCCTATCTCTTATGATATTTTCTAAATTCATTGATGTCACGCGTAAATCCGCCCGGAACCTCTTCTTCTTTCCAGAAGACGTACGGGTTAGACCGCGGTTCCACAACATGCTGGGGAAGTGCTTTTAAATCGCATTTGTCAAGCATCATCTGCAAACCATTACGCTTGATCAGCTCACCGACACGCTCTCGGTTCTTTCCCTCTTCCATCCAGTAATCCCAAACCTTCTCAATCAACCCCTTGATTTCATCGTAAGGCTCTTCTACCTTCATAAAAGGAACAAGAAGAGTGGCAATCTGTGGGCCATCGAGAATTGGAGCTTTAGCGCCACAAAGGATAGAAATGCCCTTGTCTAAACCTACCCTCAAGGCTTTTGGCATAACATTGATGCAGTGCATACATCTGGTGCATTCACGGTTGTTTATCGCAAGCTTTCCACCTTCATACCGCATGCAGCCTGTTGGGCAAAGGTCGACAACCTCTTTCTGGATATCAAACGCGCCCCAGTCACGGCCCGCATGAGCGCCGGCGTTAGGCGGAACCTCTCCGCCCACATACGCTTTGACCACTTTCTGATCAATGCGGATATCATCACGCCATGTTCCGATAAAGGCCAGATCTGATCTTGCAATAGATGCCACGCAGCAGTTGGGGCATCCGTCAAACTTGAATTTAAATTTATAGGGAAAAGCAGGGCGATGGAGCTCATCCTGATATTCCATTGTCATATGGTGACAAAGCTCTTGAGTATCGTAACACGCGTATTCACAGCGAGACGTGCCGAGACAGCAGGAAGGGGTCCGCAGATTTCCGCCTGAACCGCCCAGATCCGTGCCCATATTATGGGTCAGATCAAAAAAGATCTCTTCCAATTGAGGCGTTGTAGTTCCGATAAGAACGATATCTCCGGTTGCTCCGTGCATGTTGGTCATACCGCTGCCGCGCAGTTCCCAAATATTCATGAGATCATTTAAGAATTTTGTTGTATAGTATTTGCCTGAAGGCTGGTTTACACGAACTGTGTGAAAATGTGCAACACCGGGGAACATTTCCGGCTGGTCGCAATATCTTCCTATAACACCACCGCCATAGCCAAATACACCTACGATTCCGCCGTGTTTCCAGTGGGTCCTGCCGTGCTTGTAGGAGAGTTCAAGGACGCCAAGAAGATCATCACAAACATCCACCGGAACCTGGTAGTCTATGCCTTTCTCATTCTTTGCCCTTGATTCAGCTTCCCACTTAATATCGGACACAAAACTTGGCCATGGTCCGGATTCAAGCTGGTCGATCAAAGGGGTTTTATGTTTTGCCATTGTTTATTACCTCCATTGTTTTGAAAATTAGCCGTTTTGACTACAAAGACATCTAAACTTACCCTTTCGGGCTTTTCCGGTCACCTCCTCTCACTTTCCAGTTATATTTTTTTCAATTTTATCTTGGCAAATTAATGCTACATTAATAGTACATTAATAATATATTATATCTCGAAATTCATAAAGTTAATCTTGTTTTTTGTCAATAAAAAAAGACCGGCTTCATAAGGTTATGAACAATAAAATATTCATTTCCGGTTCCAGCACTTTATCTTGAGGATTGACCGGCAAAATGTTCCATATATTGTGTGCTGATTATAACTGCCTGTTTATGGCATCAAAAAGAACCTCTGAATGCTTCTTTATATTCTGTTTTATCACAGGGATCTCCGGCGCTAATGGATTGTATGAATTAATAACAGCTAAAGATAAATCATATAAATCCTTCTCAGTGCAGGATGATAACAGGTAATCATGGAAATAAACATCAAGAAAATCAGAGGACAAACCGGTTGAATCTTTCCGGCGCAAACCCTGGAAAAAACCTTCCAGGGTTCCTTGAACAGCAATGTCATCAGACCACACAATATCACCTACTCCATTTAGCCTGTCGAGCCGCATCCTGATTGAAAGGTTTAATAAAAATAACAGCATCGCCTCCAGTACCATTTCAGCATCCCTGTCTGTATCTTCATGCTTTTCTTTTTTCGCAAACATGGGCGCATATTGCCTGACTGTTATAAGCTTTAGTGCGGCCCTGTTATTTTGCAGCCTTATAACAAAGTCTCCGGCAGCATGATGCCATGGAAATATCTGTTCAAAGGTTTCAATATTATAATAACCGGTCAGGATCATGGCTGCCTGTCTGTAAAGTTCCAGGGTATTATCAGGAGAAAGAAAATAGTTGCCCCTCTCAGAATCCCAGATCAATATTTTGTATTTATTATCCGTTCTGTCACGGGAAATATGGAATTCGTTAAAGCCGTCAAGCCATTCGCCCAGGAACATGCTGATCATATGCCCGTTTTTTTTTACACGGGCTTTCCCGTAGCTATAAACCTCTGGAATATATGAAAATGAAAAATCATTACTCAGTCTTTTAAGGCAGCTGTATTCTCTTTCGATACAATCTGTGCCCGCAGCGGATATTGCAACATTTACAACGAATTTATAACTATGTTTATTCAAAACAGCTTCAACCATGGACGGATGATAAAATTCCCCGTGTTTTACCAGGCAAACCCGGATTTCTTTGATTTCTTCAGGGATTGTATGACGATTTATGCTTTTAGAAAGGGCGGAAATTAGAATTTCAAATTTGTTTTGTTCCAGAAATGACCGAACTGCGCTAAAGTAGTCTCCATAGGTGACAGAAATGCCGGTTGCTTTCTGTGGCTGTTTTCTTGTTGTTGGGAGGGGAATAGACCATATTTCACTGTTTTTTTGCACTGAATTTTTTGTATCAGACAGGAAATAGTTAAATTGCGGTTTATTGGGCATTGGTTACTCGTTGCTGGTCAAGCATTTCTCTGCTCGACTACTCAACTGCTCGACCAATTATGGATCGGGTCGGAGCCAGGTTCATTAACGGTGCTTTTCCAGCTCGTTCAAAATTTCCGGGGCTACTTCATAACCAAGGTCAATTGCCCTGTCACAGTGCTCAATGGCCTTGTCATACCGGCCATTTTCGATATATGCTATTGCCAGATTGTTGTGTGAAACCGCAAAAGAGGGTTCCAGCTCCAGGGCCTTCAGGCTGGTTGCAATGCTTTCTTCAACCAGGCCCTTCATTAAATAAGCATTTGCCAGAGTAGCATAAGCCTGCAGGAATTTGGAATTATATAGAATGGCCTTTTGAAGCGATTTAATGGCTTCATCAACATTTCCCATCTGTAAATGCACAAAACCTATATTCCCATGACCCTCAGGAAATCCGGCCCTTGCTTTGATCGCCTGCTTGTTATATAAAAGGCAGCCATCAAGATCGCCTCGACGCAGACAAAGCCCTCCAAGCTGCACATAGGCTTCAGCAAGATTTGAGCTGCAATCAAGAGCAGCACAAAGTTCCTTTTCAGCCTCATCATATTTTCCCTGACCCAACAAAGCGACAGCAAGGTTGTAATGTGATGTTCCACACTCAGGGTTTGAGGCTATAGCAGCCTGTTGCCAGGCGATATATTCTTCCGCGTTTTTTGCTGTTGGCATAATAGTATCCTTATAAATAAAGCAGGGTAATAAATTTCTACTGATTCGGTCCGATCTTTATGTTGAGATAATTTCATGGGTAGTATGGCGTCATTTTATTGTCAAGAAAAATCAAGACGACCGTAGAGACACGCCTTTATTCGCAACCCGATTTTGGGGAGAAGAAGCAGGGAGAAGTTGCTTGACAGTAATTAAAATTCTTAATATAAAAATCATGGTAACAGTTCAGCCACTAAGGCCTGTAAATAGTCAAGTAGTCAACCACTCGACCAATTTCCCACTCGACCACTTAACTAATATCATATTAATTTCAGGGGAGGGTATTATGTTTAAAGGATGTTTTACAGCGCTTGTTACACCATTTAATGATAAGACTGTTGATTATGAAGGCATGAGACAACTTGTGGATTTCCAGATAAAAAACGGAATAACCGGGATTCTGGCTGTCGGAACTACAGGTGAAAGCCCGACTTTGACATGGGATGAACATAACAAGGTTATTGAAGATGTGGCGAAAAAAACACGGGGAAAATGTATCTGCATAGCTGGAACCGGAAGCAATAATACAGCGGAGACACTTGAATCATCAAGGCATGCTGTTGATGCCGGGGTTGAAGCTTTATTGCTTGTAGATCCATATTATAATGGGCCAAGCTCTCTTGAAATACGGCGAGAATATGTCGCGCCTGTTGCCAGAGCCTTCCCTGACGTGCAGATTATCCCTTATGTAATTCCCGGCAGGACCGGCGCGCAGTTACTCCCGGAAGATATTGCAATTCTTAACAGGGATTTTGATAATGTCAACATGGTAAAAGAGGCTACCGGAAACATTCAAAACATGAAACACACAAGAGCCTGTTGCGGAGCGGATTTTACCGTATTTTCCGGTGATGACGGACTGACATTTGAAATGATGACAGACCCGGAAATAATGGCATCGGGCGTCATCTCTGTTGCTTCAAATGTTGCTCCAGGACCTGTTACTGAAATGGTCAGACTGCTTGCGCAGGGGAATCAGGCTGAAGCCAAAAAGATATTATCCGCCCTTGAACCTCTTTTCGGGCTTGTAACAATTAAAACCATAGAGACAACACCTTATGGAGAGGTTGTATGCAGGGCAAGGAATCCGCTGGGCATCAAGACCCTTATGGCGGTTCTTGGCATGCCTTCCGGAGGGTGCAGGCAGCCATTGGGTAAAATGACAAAAAATGGACTGGGAAAGGTATTGGAAGCGGCCCGGAAAGTGCAATCTGATAATCCGGAAATATTTAAACCTGTATCCGATTTTTTTGCTGTTGATATAACTGACCGTTTAAACAGCCTTTCAAGAATAGAAGAGCTTTGTTATCAGGAATATTAACGGCCTTGTAAAAAATCGTCAACAAAAGGAATTTAGTCTATGACTGTTCAACCAAAAGGCGAAGATTTGAGAAAGGCGGTAAAGTGGGTTTCAGAAAAACGGAAGCATGAGCATGTAAAGGATTTAAAGAAGCTTGTGGCTGATGCCGGTCATAAATTCAACCTGTCTCCCAAGGATGCGGAATTTTTATCCCGCTTTGTTGTTGAAAATCCAGTATAATCGCGAACTATTTACCACAGAGCACTCAGAGGCCACAGAGAAATTAGGGTATAAAATATTGTCATTCTACCACGAAGACCACGAAGAATAAAAAAATCGATCTTAATAACCTTCGTGTGCTTCGTGGTTTATCATTATTACCATGCCAAAGATAAGAATACTTCCCGAGAACCTTTCCAATAAGATAGCTGCGGGCGAGGTTGTGGAGCGGCCATGTTCGGTTGTCAAGGAGCTTGTTGAGAACGCTCTTGATGCACAGGCCGGCCGCATCATAATCGAAGTCGAAAACGGTGGGAAATCCCTGATACGCGTGTCGGATAACGGCATGGGAATGAACGGAGATGACGCCCTTCTTGCCCTGGAGCGGTATGCAACCAGCAAGATATATAAGGACAGCGATCTGTTTTCCATTAAGACTCTTGGTTTCAGGGGGGAGGCTCTTCCAAGCATTGCTTCTGTTTCCGGATTTTCTCTTGTTACAAAGGATGAGGCATCTAAAACCGCTGCTGAAATAATCGTTGAAGGCGGCAGAATTAAAAAGGTCTCTCAAACAGGGGCTCCCCAAGGCACAATGGTAACCGTCAGCCGGCTTTTTTATAACATTCCGGCCAGGCGCAAGTTCTTAAAAAGCGCCTCCACGGAGATGGGCCATATTGCCGATACTATTTCAAGTATTGCGCTGGGAAACCCGAACGCCGGATTCAGGCTTGAGCATAACCGGAAAATTGTAAAGAACTGGCTTCCGGCATCTGATCCGTTTGACAGGGTAATGGATGTTACGGGAAACAGCCTGAAAAGCGATTTTTGCAAGCTTGAATTTAATGAAAAATTTGTTTCAATTGCAGGCTGGATATTATCTCCGAAAATTTTTCGCAGCACCTCCCGCGGCATCTATATATATGTGAATAACAGGTTTGTGCGTGACAGGGTCATTCAGCATGCCCTGCTTGAAGGATACAGGCAAAGATTGATGAAAGGGCGGTTTCCCGCGGCTGTTCTTTTTGTTAATGTTCCTTTTGAGCAGGTGGATGTAAATGTTCACCCCGCAAAACAGGAGGTAAGGTTTGCCAGGCAGAAGGATGTCCATGAAGCTGTAAAAGATGCTGTGTCAAAGGCGCTTTGTCAATTTGAAACACATAAATGGGTTGAAAAGGATAAATGGAAACCAGCTGAAACGCGTAATAATTTTTCTGTTTCAGAGCCTGCCGCTGCTTATACAAGGTCTGAACGCAGATCATTTATTTCCGGCCAGGGCCATGCGCCAGAGACCGAGCCGTTTCCTGAAATCCAGGACCCGCTCTGGGATAAAAAGACCTGTTTCGCGGATTTACAGGTAATAGGCCGGTTTTATAATACATATATTGTCTGCGAGTCGGAACATGAGCTTGTGCTTATTGATCAGCATGCAGCACATGAACGGGTTGTTTATGAGCAAATGAAAACCCGGTATAAAGGCTCAAAAGGGCCTGACCAGAGCCTGCTTATTCCTGAAACAGTTGATCTCGGCTACAGGGAGGCAGAGATACTTGAAAAGATGATTCCGGAGTTTTTCAGGTTTGGGTTTGAAATAGAGCGGTTCGGAGGCGACACCTTCGCGATAAAGTCTGCGCCGGCCATCCTTTCAGGCAGGGAGATAAGGCCGCTTATTATCGAGATGGTGGAGAAAATCGCAAAAACAGGTTTTGGGCCGGACCTGGAAAAGGGGATTGACAACTGTCTGATTACAATGGCCTGTCACGGGGCGATCAGGGCGAACCAGGCCCTTACAGACGCGGAGATAAAGAGGCTTCTCGACCAGCTCGACCAATGCGAGAACCCATCCAACTGCCCGCACGGCCGGCCCACGTGGATAAAGTGGAGCAAGGGAGAGGTCGAGAGGATGTTTGGAAGGTAGATGTTATTATGTCTTAAGGGGTCTTAAGTGTCAGGTGTTAAGGGGCTTTGAACCGCAGAACCGCAAAACAAGGAACTGCATAATGTCGAAGTGTATTAATATGCTCAGGAAATTATGTTAATGAGTAATAATGAGACGCAAAAATCCCCCTTTTTTACCTTACGCCGAGAAGGCGCGGTCTGCCTGTTTCTTGTCATAGCTGTACTTGCTGTTTACTGGCAGGTCGGCAGCCATGAATTTGTTAACTACGATGACAAAAAATATATCACAGAGAATCAACATGTTCAGGCAGGGCTGACTTTAAAGAGCATTGCCTGGGCTTTTACATCCACAGATGCCAGCAACTGGCATCCATTAACCTGGCTGTCTCACATGCTGGATTGTCAGCTTTTTGGATTAAAACCCGGTGGTCATCATTTCACCAGTGTATTTTTTCATATCTTAAATGCCATCCTGCTTTTTCTGGTTTTTAAGAAAATGACAGGGGCTTTCTGGAAAAGCGCCTTTGTCGCGGCGCTTTTTGCTCTTCATCCCCTTCATGTGGAGTCGGTTGCCTGGGTAGCGGAACGCAAGGATGTTTTAAGTACATTTTTCTGGATGCTGACTATGGGAAGTTACGTCTGGTATGTTGAGCATCCTGGGACAAACAGATATTTGCTGGTTCTTTTGTTCTTTGCTCTTGGTCTTATGGCCAAGCCCATGCTGATAACCCTGCCTTTTGTGCTGCTTCTTTTGGATTACTGGCCTCTTGGCCGATTTAATTATCAGTGGTCATCTGCGCTCCAACTTATACGGGAGAAAATCCCCTTATTTGTTCTTGCGGCAGCATCAAGTGTTGTGACCTTGTTTGCCCAGCAAAGAGCTGTAGGTTCTTTGGAGGCATTTCCAATAACTGTTCGGATTTCCAATGCCCTGGTTTCATATATAAGCTACATCGCAAAGATGATTTTGCCGCATA
>DATKWZ010000049.1 GCA_035529315.1 Anaerolineae bacterium | reverse complement strand
GGCTCACCCTGCACAAACCTGATAAAATTAGGATAACATGCATAATGCGGATCTGAAATAATGACCTGATCGCCGGGTTCTAAAAGAACTGAAAACATAATAAACATGGCGGGAGATGTCCCGGAAGATACCAGTACCTGGCCCGGGTCTATGGACACGTTGTATTCATTGAAATAGTGCTCACAAATTGCTTCTCTGAGCTCAATAAGACCAAGACTGTGCGTATAATGAGTATGGCCGTCATCAAGAGCTTTGCAGGCGGCTTTCTTGATGCACTCGGGGGTATCAAAGTCAGGCTCTCCAACCTCCAGGTGAATTATATGAATCCCGTTGCGCTCCATGTCGCCGGCTTTTTCGAGAACATCCATAACAATAAAGGAGGTCATCTCATTTGTCCGCTTTGACATCATTTTAACCTGATCCCCTAATCCTTAATCCTCTAATCCTCTAATCCCTATACAACCTTATTTAGCGGATATTCTATTATACCTTCGGCTCCGCTTTTTAACAGTTTTGGTATAAGCTCCCTTACTTTATCCGAGCTAACCACTGTCTCAACCGAAAACCATTTTGACTTGTAAAGAGGAGAGACCGTTGGAGCATTAAGACTCGGCAGCAACAATACAACATCTTCAAGAAGTGTTTCAGGAACATTCATCTTAAGTCCGACTAGTTTTTCACCTAAAAGAGCTCCTTTTAGCAAAAGAGCAATCTGTTCGAGCTTTTCTCTCTTTTCAGGGTTCTTCCAAACATTGTGATTTGCTATCAACCGGGTATTGGTCTGCATCAATTCGTGGATAATTTGAAGACCATGCGCCTTTATGGTGGTTTCGGTTTCCGTAACCTCTACAATGGCATCCGCAAGCCCTGAAACAACCTTTGCCTCGGTCGCCCCCCACGAAAATTCAACGATTACATCGATCCCACGCTCGGCAAAATATCTTCTTGTAAATTCCACCAGCTCGGTCGCGATCTTCTTTCCTTGAAGATCCTCGATTTTCTTGATCGGAGAATCATAAGGAACCGCGAGAACCCATCGCGCGGGCCGCGCGCTAACCTTGGAATAAACAAGGTCGCTTATAACATGAACATCGGAACTGTTTTCAGCTATCCAGTCCTTGCCTGTAAGCCCTGCATCAAGAGTTCCACTCTCAACATAACGTGACATTTCCTGAGCCCTGCATATGGTGCATTCTATTGTATCGTCGTTGATTTCAGGAAAGTAACTTCTGCCGTTGACATTAATCGTCCACCCTGAGCGCTTGAACAGCGCGATTGTAGCGTTTTGCAGACTTCCCTTGGGAATTCCCAGTTTTAATTTTGTTTTCATTTTTTATATATCTCCTCAGGGTCAAACACGGGTTTCCCAATAACCTTGATCGACCCATGTTCAATTTTTTTAAAAAAACAGCTCTTATATCCCATGTGACACGCGGCTCCGCCGATCTGCTCAACTTTCAAAAGCACAGTGTCATTATCACAATCAATTCTGATTTCCTTTACAATCTGCATATTTCCTGATGTTTTGCCTTTTACCCATAATTCCTTGCGGGTGCGGCTATAATAGGTGGCTTTGCCCGTGGAAAGCGTGGCCGCCCATGCTTCTTCATTCATAAAAGCAAGCATCAGCACTTCGTTGCTTTGATAATCCTGGACTATGGCCGGCAAAAGACCGCCCAGCTTACTGAAATCAAGTTTGATCATAATATATTTTCCTCTTTAAAAAGCTAAACTGTTACAAAAATCAAATTTTTAAAGTAACTTCGATATGAAACAATGTCAATAGCATCAAAATAAAATCAGCGATTACAGCCCGAATATTCTGCGATAGATACTATTATGGTAATTAAAAAGGCTTGAACCACGAGGGGCACGCCATCTGTTGGCCTTGGTTGTGACGCTGATACCAAGTGTCGCGCATAAAAAAAATAAAACCGCGTGAGCATGGCTATGAAAGCTTTCTAAGTCCATTTTATACTTTTAACACAGGTGTCCGGACTTAATCAATCACCTAAAAGAAAATTCATATAATCTGTGCTGAATATCCCTTGCTTAAGAGGTAGCCATTTGTTAGTAATAATAGTTTAAGGGGTTTCTTGACACCTAATACCTGACACATTTCATAAAAGTAGTTTTTTCACTTTTTACGATACAATCGGTGATTTGCAATAGATTATGACAAAACTTAAAAACGCCTCACAGATATTAAAAAAACGCGCCAGAGAGGAACAGGACAGCTATTTCTTAAAAATTGTCAGATTCCTTTTATGGTCAATACTTTTCCTTATAATATTCGGAGGATTTTCAGCTGCCGGCATTTATTTTTACCTGTGTAAAGATCTTCCTCAAATATCTTCTCTGGCAGATTACCGTCCTCCTTTGATCACAACGGTCTTTTCCGACAACAGCACAAAGATTGCCGAGTTTTATAAAGAACGCAGAATTGTGGTTCCTTTGCCTGATATCCCGCAGGTAATGATTGACGCCTTTATCGCCGCAGAGGACGCGAGATTCTTAAAACACAAAGGAATAGATTTTTCCAGCATTGTCAGAGCTTTTTTAAAAAATATCGAAGCAGGAACCATTGTTCAGGGCGGCAGCACTATTACGCAACAGGTTACAAAGTCCTTTTTTTTAACACCGGAAAGAAGTTACAGCCGGAAAATAAAAGAGGCTATCCTGGCATATAGAATAGACAAAACATTTACTAAAGAAGAAATACTTTTTTTGTATCTGAATCAAATATACTTAGGGCATGGGGCATATGGAGTAGAAGCGGCTTCCGAAAATTATTTCAATAAACCGGTCAAAGAGCTTAACCTTGCCGAATGCTCTGTTTTGGCAGGATTACCCCAGGCTCCCAGCCGATATTCCCCTTTCAGATATCCTGAAAGAGCAAAACAGCGCCAGATATATGTTTTAAATCGAATGGTTGCCGAAGGCTATATAACCAATATTCAAGCCGCGGAGGCCATAAATGCAAAGCTTGATATAAAGCCCAAACGTAACTGGTTTATTAATGAAGCTCCTTTTTACACGGAACATATAAGACGTTACATTGAAAAAAAATATGGCCCTGACACCTTATACAGGGAGGGGCTAAAAATTTATACGGCCATAAATATTGATACGCAAAAAACAGCCCGGGCAGAAATAGAAAAAGGCTTGATAGCTCTTGATAAACGTCAGGGTTACCGGGGGCCTTTAAAGCATATTGCCGTGGAAGAAATCGAAGCCTTTTCACAAGAAATTCAAAATGAGCTGGATAAAGAAAAAGACCTTGTTGCTGAAGAAAAAATCGTCACAGGCGTTGTAATCTCAATTGACAACATTAATAATACCGCGACTGTTCGCATTGGAAATGCCCGGGGTATAATAAAAATTGCCGATATGCGCTGGGCAAGAAAACCAGACCCCGAGGTCCCCCACTATGAATGCAGGCTCGAACATCCAGGAGATGCTCTAAAAACAGGAGATATTATTCTGGCCAGAATTAAAGGTAAAACAGAAAATTCAGATATATGGGAGCTTGCCCTTGAGCAGAAAGCAAATGCCCAGGCTGCCTTGCTGTGTGTTGAAAATGAAACAGGTCTTGTAAAGGCAATGATAGGGGGGCTGGGTTTCCGGGAAAGCCAGTTTAACAGAGCCACGCAATCAAGACGACAGCCTGGATCGGCTTTTAAACCGATAATATATGCGGCAGCGCTTGACAAGGGATATACACCTGCAAGCATAATAATTGATTCACCCATTGTTTTCCAGGACACGGAGCGTGACTTCACCTGGAAACCTAAGAACTATGGAGAAAAATTTTACGGCCCCACCCTTTTACGCGATGCTCTTGCAAAATCGCGCAATGTTATAACTATTAAGATTCTAAGAGATATTGGCATTGACTATGCCATAGATTACGCCAGGAAGCTCGGTATTACCTCGAATTTAAACAGAGATCTTTCATTAGCCCTTGGTTCTTCAGGAGTATCTTTGTTCGAGATAGTCAGGGCATATTCGGTTTTTGCCAATCTCGGTTATCTTGTGGAACCTGTCTTTATTACGAAAATTGTTGACAGAGATGGAAATGTTATAGAACAAATAAAACCTGAAAAGAAAAAGGTAATAGAAGCGAACACGGCCTATATCATGACAAGCCTTCTTGAAAGTGCGGTCAATAATGGAACCGGCCGCAGGGTGCGGGCATTAAACAGACCGGCTGCAGGCAAAACCGGCACAACTAACAATCTGCATGATGCCTGGTTTGTTGGATATACGCCGCGTTATATTACAGGCGTCTGGGTGGGTTTTGATGATGAAAACTGCCTTGGTAAGGCGGAAACAGGTTCCAGAGCGGCAAGCCCTATATGGCTTGGTTTTATGAAAAAAATTCTTAAAGATAAACCTGTCAGAATTTTTAATGTGCCGGAAGGGATTGTTTTCTCAAAAATTGATGCTGAAACAGGTCTGCTGCCTGCTGTTGAGTCTAAAAAGACAATTTTTGAATGCTTCAAGGAAGGAACCGTTCCAACAGAATATACAAAAAAATCGGATTCTATAACAGAACCTGAACAGTTTTATAAATCAGACATGTGAGTCGAATTCATAATGATTACCCTCAATCAATCTCCAGCATGTTCTCTGAAAGCGTCATATCAGGTATAATCTCAACCGATCTGACGTGAAATTTTTGTTTTAGTATTTTGATATTCCTGTTTTTTAAGCCCCTCATTTTGGAAATATTTTTCGGATTAACCTTTATTGAAATTATATCATGTAATTTTTCTTTTGATTCCAGTATAGATTCAGCCTTATCAAGAAAGATTTCAGAATATACAAGGTCACCAAAGGCTGGATGATATGGCCCTGCCAGCATTGTTGACCTCTTGTCAAGGCCCTCCGACGCCTGAAGCCCCATGCGTATTACATTAATCCTGTTTTTTTTAAACAATAAATAAAGATTCTTTACAAGGGTTACGCATTGTTCAAGGGGCAACGGAACATATTCACCCTTTTTATACCAATCGGCAAGAACACTGCCGACAAGGACGACAGTGGGATAAATCCTGACAAAACCAGGCTTCATCTCTGCAATCCTGCGGCCTGTTTCAAGAGCCCCTGTTTCGTCATCACCGGGCAGCCCCACCATCATCTGCAGTCCGATCTCATAATTTCGTTCTTTTAACAAACAAACAGCTTTTTCCGTGTCAACAGAGCTGTGTCCCCGCATGGCCATTGTCAACACACGGTCATCCATGGACTGAACACCAAGTTCAATGGTTGCAACCGGAAAATCCTTTATAGAATCAAGCCGCTCATTGTTTACAGTATCAGGCCTGGTGGAAAACCTTATGCTGTCAACCTTTCCCTGGCTTACAAACTTTGATGCCTCGTTAAGTAATGAGCCGGCATAATCACTTTTCAGCCCTAAAAAATTTCCGCCGTAGAATGCGATCTGGACCCCTTTCCTACAGGGTCTTCTGTAATTCAGAAACTCATTAATGTACGAGCCAAGCTTTTCAGCGGAAATTGTTTTTCGCTTTTTACCTGTTATTGCGGTCTGATTGCAAAAAGCACACTGGTGAGGACATCCGACATTGGGAAGAAAAACAGGAATAATAAAAGGCTTATGTGTTATTGTCATTTTTCATTAAAATTTCAAGCGCTTTTTTAGCTGCATCCTGCTCGGCGATCTTTTTACTTTTGCCGCTACCATCTACAACTACTTCGTAAACCTTAAGTTGCACATTGAATGTCTTGTCATGATCCGGTCCGCTTGCACTTATGACACTGTAAACAGGTGCTTCATTATGGGCTTCCTGGACAAGTTCCTGTATCCGGCTTTTGTAATCATGATCCGCTGCAGGGGCTGAAACAAGATGAAAGAGGGATGAAAAATGAGCGTCTATAATTTTAAATGCCGCGTCAAACCCGCCATCCAGATATACAGCAGCAATAACGGCCTCAAACGTATCAGCCAGAATTGATTTCTTTTCCTTGCCGTTTGTCTGAATCTCTCCCTTGCCTAATTTAATATATCGACCCAACTCTATTTTATCCGCAATGGTTGCAAGCTGAGATTCATTAACAAGGATAGCGCGCATTCTGGACAGATCACCCTCATCTATATCCGGATATCGCCGCATGAGAATATGCCCAATAACAAGGTCTAATACGGCGTCTCCCAAAAATTCAAGCCGTTCGTTATCTTTCATGTCTGTGCCAGGCTGTTCATTGACAAACGAACTGTGGCTGAGAGCTTCATCAAGGATATTGATATCATTAAATTTATATAGAAATTTTTGTTCAAATTCAGAAAGATCTATCTGTTTCATTTCATTTCCTGATGACTAGAAGTGCCTAAACTAAAAGTTACAAGTGCCTAAAGTTAAGGAATGCGCCTTCGGCGCTGCCAATTTTGACTTTTGTTCAGTTACTTGAAACCCTGCCGGACACTGGCATGTACGCTTGACAAGCTGATTCAAGTGCATAACGTCAAAACAAACAGGATTCCTTAACTTTAGGCACTTTAGGCACTTTAGCTCACTTTATTAATTTCTCATAAAGTTCATAAGGTACAAAAAGATCGCCCCTGCCTGATCCTATTTTTATATCAGGTTTAATAGAACCGTGAAAATCGGTCCCTCCGGTCATCAACAGGTCATAACGTTTTGCAATTTCAACATAAAAGGCGGTTAGATCAGGCGAGTGAGCGGGATAATAGGTCTCTATCCCCTTAAGGCCTAATTCCTTCAGGTTTACAATAAAATCTTCAAAGAGGTTTTTATTTTCAATGTGCATAAAAAAGGGATGAGCCAGTACGGGAATACCTCCTGCAGCAAGTATAATCTCAATTGCCTGTCCGCAGTCAAGGCGATATTTATCAATATATGCCGGCCTGCCGGCCCCAAGATATTTATCAAATGCTTCATTAAACGATTTCACGAAACCTCTTTTTACCATAAGCTGGGCAATATGAGGTCTTCCAAGTTGGCCTTCGCCAAATTCATCCGCAACATCTTTTAAAGAAAAATTTATCCCCAGATTATTAAGACACTTAACAATTCTTGGGTTCCGATTTCTCCTGGCCTCCTGAAGCATATCAAGCGTCCGGTTCAAAGCCGGATCATCAAGCCTGATAGAATAGCCCAACATGTGGAAGCTTCCTGTATAGGGAAGCCGCGAATTGGAAGATACACTAATTTCAACACCAGCTAAAAGTTTCAAGGAAGGGGGTATGTCAAGGGCAAACGCCTCTTTTGAGCCGTCAATAGTATCGTGATCCGTTATTGAAATAGCGCCCATGTTAAGACTATGGGCAAGGGAAATGATTTCCGGGGGAGAGAGTGTTCCGTCCGAAGCTGTAGAGTGGATGTGAAGATCTATCCCCACATACTTTTTATAATCCAAGAGCTTTTTCCAGAGACTCCTCTTCGGTTTTGCATCCAATACATTGTGTGGTAACGGGTCTGGCCTTAAGACGTTTAACAGAAATATCTTCTCCGCACTTTTCACAAATTCCGAAGGTGCCGTCATCAATGCGATCAAGGGCTTTTTTAATCTTCTTTATCAGCTTGCTTTCCCTGTCTCTTATACGAAGCATAAAATTGCGGTTCTCCTCAAGGGAGGCGCGATCCGTTGGATCCGGATAATTCTCTTTCTGAACGGTCATGCCGGAAACAGCATCATCCGCGTGGTTCAAAAGCTCTTCCAGCCGACAGGTTAGAAATTCTTTAAAAAATTCTACATCATTCTTTTTCATAGTCAATCTCTCAAAAAATTATAATGATTTTAAAAAATTAATCTTTAAACATAATTTAATCTATTAGTAAAGATAAAATTTGATGATGTCGTAAAAAGTCGAATTCAGAGTGCTAAGTAATCTCTTTAAGAAAAGCTTCAAGAGTCTTCATGTTGTTTATATTATAGATTTTGCAGGGATAATTTTCCGGCAAAATCTTTTTTAACAAACCGGCAAGCACCTTCCCCGGGCCGATCTCTGCAAAAATTTCTACCTTTTCATCCATCAGCCTGCGCATTGAATCATACCACCTGACAGGGCTGCAAAACTGTTTTGCCATAACTTCCTTAATTTCATCCGAATTCATTGCAAAGTCCGCAGTAACATTATGTACTATGGGTATCTCAGGCGCATTAAAGGGAACGGTTTCAAGAAATCCCTTGAATTCATCTTCAGCCCCTTTTATCAATTCGCTGTGCCATGCCCCGCTTACCTTTAAAGGGATTGTTTTTGCTCCCTGTAAGGAAGCAAGCGAGGAAACCTTCTCAACCTGAGCAGGAGCGCCGGTTATAACGATTTGATATGCAGTATTGTGATTTGCCACAGCCACAACCCCTTCTGCCCGGACCTCTTTAACAAGTTTATCAACAGCATCTATCGAAAGTCCAATGATTGCATGCATAGCCCCTTTATGCCTGGTAGATTCCCTGTGCATCAACTCTCCCCGCTTTAAAACAAGGCTGCACACATCCTCTTTTGAAACAGCCCCCGATGCATACAGCGCGCTATATTCGCCGAGACTGTGACCAGCCGTAATATCAGCTTTTACCCCCTCCTTTTTCACTGCGGCAAGACAGGCAAGGTTCACGGCAGTTACAGCGGGTTGAAGGTTAACGGTTTGGGTAAGATCTTCCATGGGGCCATTAAAGCAGAGTCTTGATAAATGTATCTTCGTGATCTCTTCTGCCATGTCAAAAACTTCCCGCACAAAATCGTATTCCTGATAAAGCTCAAGACCCATGCCGATTGACTGAGACCCCTGGCCTGGAAAAAGAAATGCTGTTTTTTTTACCATAATCCTCTAATCCTGCCCTCTGTTACTCATCAAGTTTAAAAAGTTTACGAGTTATATCAATGTATGCCGACTTGTTCCCATGACGACCATTCATTTTTAAAAAAAGGGTTGGATCATGCAAAATTTTGTTTATCAGCGCATCCGTCATCCTGCAGATAGCCTGACAATCGGCATCTGTCAGGTGGTTTAAATTTTGCAGCGTTTTCTTTATCTCTGTTTTTGCAATAGCATCCATTTTATCCCTTAACGCAACAATTGTAGGCACAGCATCCAGACTTTCATACCATTGCCGGAACCGGATTACAGCCTCATCAACAATTCTTTCCCCCTTGCAAGCCTCTTTATTACGATCCCCGATGTTTTCATCAATAACCCCTTTTAAATCATCAATGTCATAAACATAGGAATTGGTAAGGTCGTTGATTTCAGGGTCAATATCACGCGGGACTGCGATATCTATAAAGAAAATAGGACGGTTTCGCCTGCTGCGCATAACCCCTTTGACCTGGTTGCGCTTGATAATGAAATCAGGCGAGCCTGTTGAACTTATTATAATGTCCACGGTTTCTAAACAATCTGTAATCTCCTCAAACCGTATTGCCTTGCCCTTGAAATTTTTTGCCAGTTCAACGCCCCGTTCAAAGGTTCTGTTTGCGACAACAATATCACCTACCCTGTTTCTAATTAAATGCTCAATCGCGAGCTCCGCCATTTCACCAGCTCCGATAAGGAGTACTTTTTTGCCTTCAAGACTGCCGAATATTTTCCGTCCAAGCTCGATTGCCGCATAGCTTATCGATACCGCATGATTACCTATTCCTGTTTCAGTTCGAACACGTTTTGCCACAAAAAAGCTTCTGTGTAACAACCTGTTAAGAATGACCCCTGATGATTTTTTCGAGGTGGCTGTCAGATATGCTTCCTTTATCTGCCCTAAAATCTGAGGCTCTCCGACCATCATCGAATCCAGGCTTGATGCAACCCTGAAAATATGGCGCACAGCCTCATCGCCATGATGAATATAAAGAGCATCTTCAAAACCGGCAACCGGAATGTTCTTAAATTCTGAAATAAACATCTTAGCGGCTTTCAAAGCATCTGAACGGTTGTCTGTAGCTAATAGAATTTCAACACGATTACACGTGGAAAAAAGTACAGACTCAATAATTGCCGGATCCTTTTGAAAAATTTCCAGAGCAGCAGCAATCTCATCTTTAGAAAAAGCAAGACGCTCCCTGAGTTCAATCGGAGCTGTTTTATGATTTATTCCAAGTAATATAATATCAAGCATAGGTGATTATGTAGCGGTTTACAGTTTACGGTTTACAGGTTACGTTTATGCCATACGGAGTTGTTTTAAAAGATGAACGTCCAACATCGAACATTGAACATCGAACGTCGAATAATGATGTCGCTCCGCTTCTCAAATTATTTTAAAATCGAATAAAAAACCAATACCTAACATTAAACAGCTATTTCTCTTTCTTCATCTTTTCCCGTTCAACATTCGATGTTGGACGTTCGATGTTCGATGTTCATTTTTTCAGTCCATCCTGGGCAAAGCCAACTCGGCGCTTATGTGGCTTTACATCCTTGTAAACACCTCGTGGTGCCCTTTTAAAAAGAAATTTACCCCCAAAAAAGTAAATAACAGGACCGCAAATCCAATAATGGCCATTATTGCCGAACGCCGGCCGCGCCATCCAACGGTCAAACGCTCATGGAGCAGCACCGCATATAATATCCATGTTATACCTGACCAGACCTCCTTCGGGTCCCAGCTCCACAATTTACCCCAGACCAATTTTGCATAAACAAAACCCGCGGCAAGACCGATACTAAGAAAGGTAAATCCAACAGCAATACAGACATATCCTGTATAATCAAGCAGTTCCAGCGAGGGAAGACGCTTGAAAAAAAAGCCGTGGCGCTTTGTTTTGATGGCGCGCTCCTGCATGAGATATAAAATGCCAAGGCCGCATGCCAGAGCAAAGGATGCCTCGCCGATAAATATTGTAAGGATATGAAGCACCAGCCAAAAGTTGTTAAAAACATTCTTGGTTTCCGCAGATTCCGCCGGCAATTGGGAAGCAATAAGCATTACAATGGCTGCAAGCGGCGCAGCATATATGCCAAGTATCTTGAGATTGAATTTATACTGGAATACAATAAAAACACCGGCAACAGCCCACCCTGCTATAGTAACGGTTTCGCGAAGATTATGAACAGGTATGGTCCCTGTTTGAATAAACCAATAGACTATTGCGGCTGAATGCCACAAAAAACCGGTAATCAGCAGATAGCGTCCTGTTTGATGCAGATAATTTTTTTGAATAAAAAGATATAACAGGTATCCTGCGGTACTGAGCAAATAGAATAACACCGTAATATAAATTACAATATTCATATTAACCTTAGAGTTACAAGTGACTAAAATGCCTGTTTATAAGTCTTCAAACTCATATCCTTGACCAAGGATATCAAAAAACAGGGAATTTATATCTTCTTTTCTATTGGTCCTTATCATTTCAACAAGGTCGCTGCTTATTAATCGTTCAAAAATATGTTTATGGGCTTCCGGCTCATGTTTTTCGCTTAACAGTTTTTCCCGTATCGCTCCCATTAACCGGAGAAATTCGATATACTCAACGCCGAACTGTTTCTCAAGCTCTTTCCGAAGTTTTTTTGCAAAAGCAGGACTTTTCCCTGAAGTAGAGATGGAAATCACAAGATCCCCTCTGTTCACGATAGACGGAAGTATGAAGTTGCACACCTCGGGGCGGTCGGCAATATTGCACAGCATATTAAGTTTTTCCGCATCAGCGCTGATTTGACGGTTTAATTCTTCGTCATTGGTTGCGCCGATGACAAGAAATGTCCCGTCAAGATCAGAGGCCAGATAAGACCGCTTTTCCCATCTAATCAAACCATTATCTACAAGCTCCAGCAGTTTTTCGGTAGCATCAGGGCTGACAAGAGTTACTTTTGCGCCACAATCCAGAAGTGTTAAAACCTTGCGAGTGCCGACAGGGCCGCCCCCTGCAACCAGACATTTTCTATTCAGAATATCAAGACTTACCGGATAATATCTCATAAAAACCAATCTGTTATATAAAAAATCAACCTATCAATTTTTCTTGTCATACATCAACCCTTTTCACACACAACTATCGCGAAACATTACTACGTATCGAAATGATCTTTACATCTTCAACCGGCTTGCTTCCGACGTCAACATTAACAGCTCCTATTTTATCGACCACATCCATGCCCTTTATCACCCTGCCGAATACAGTGTGTTTGCCGGTAAGCCAGTCAGTATCTACGAGATTAATAAAAAACTGCGAGCCGTTGGTGTCAGGCCCTGAATTAGCCATGGCCAGCGAGCCGCGGACCGGGGAATGAGGCGATCCTTTGTCGGAATATGAATAGCCCATGTTTTCATAAATCTCCTTGACGGTAAAGGAGTTAAGCTTGTCTTTAACTTCATGCCGTCTCTGATCAAGCTCTTTCTGGGAAGTAATACCCATCTTTTGAAACAGCGGCGCAAGAATGATATTCTGATATTCCTCCTGGCTGCGAATCATAAGAAAAGGATGCGGGCCCTTTTTAGAATCCACTGCGTTTAACTTGTCGAGACCCAGAGCTGCAGCGTTGATCTCATCAGCAAAAGAGTAGCCCGGCCCTCCTCTGCCGTCGCCCATCGGGCAACCGCCCTGAATCATGAAATCCTTGATTGCTCTGTGAAAAATCAGGCCGTCATAAAAAGGCTTTTTGACTTTTTCGCCGGTCCGGGCATCTTTAAATTCCTTTGTGCCTTCAGCCAGGCCGATAAAATTAGCGACAGTTTCAGGCGCATCGTTTTGAAACAGTTCCACTTCAATATCACCTAAATTTGTTTGAATGATATACACAAAATTCTCCTTTTCTTTTAGCTCACCGCTCCACACGGTTGCCGCTAAAACGATTAAAATCAGCCCTGCTGTGATTAACCCTTTTTTCATTATATCACCCAACTTTTCTAATCCTGATATTTCACAAATAATACTTGATACTGCTTAAGCAAGTTCTATCTTCATCATGTCCTCAGCTAAAATCAAAGGGCCCGGCCAGGTCTTGCGGCACTGCTTTTCAATATCCACCTGATCGCATTCAGGATAAAAGTGGGTCAAAACCAGTTTTTTGACATTTGCCTGTCTCGCAATTCGGCCTGCAAGTGATGGGGTCAGATGGCCTGCAACCTTTAATTCGTCAGGAAGAGCAGATTCGCAAATAAGAATATCCGCATTTTTTGCCAGAGTAACAAGGTTATCGGAAAAATCAGTATCACCTGAATAGACAACCGATTTTCCACCTGAACCGGTTATTCGATAGGCTATGCTTTCATCACTATGCTCTACCGGAATCGACTTCACGGTAAAATCGCCGAAATCGATGGAATCCTTTGCCTTGTTATCCATCTCAACAATATTAAGCAGCCCCGGCTTAAGCTCTATCCATTCTCCATAGACATTTTTAAGCCTGGTGTAAAACTCAGAGAACCCACTCCCCGCCACGATCGTAAGCGGTTTTTGACGGCGCTCTATCTCCGGGTACTTTGTGGCAAACAGGAAGGAAACCAGCTCTCCTGTATGATCAGGATGTAAGTGGCTGAAAAAAATAAAGGAAATGTCGAAAATTTTTGTGCCGGCCTCAAGAAGCCTTCTCATTGTGCCGGGCCCGCAATCAAACAGCAACTTTGTCCCCCCTGTTTCCATCAAAACAGAGCATGAACTTCTCTTAAGGGAAGGCACGCATGTGCCTGAGCCCAGTATGGTCACAGATATATCCAAGTTATTAAAAAACCTTATTTATAAATTCATAAATGAATTCGTAAAAAGTCCAAAAATCACTTTTTGCGAACCGTGTTAAGTGTCACTAACCCACAACTTTTTTTTCGATTTTTCTGATGATCCATGTTAATAATTTCTCATCATCCTCAATGCTTACAATTCCATTTAAATCAGCGATCGGAATCTCGGCACGGGCCATGCTTTTATGCCCCCCGGCCAAACCAATGGCGCCAAAACTCTTTTTTGCCACATCTCCGGCATTCTTGCATATACCATCATTTCTAAAAACTATTACCAGCTTTCCCCCGCAACTACCTGAAATAATGCTCCATTTGACGGAATTTACACGCATAAAAAAATCCGCGATAAGCACGCATAGATCCGGACTTACAACCGGGCCAAGATGAACATATACCCTGTCTTTATGCCTGTGCATGTTCTCAAGAGCAATTTTGAAATATTTAAGAAAATCGAAACGCATCTCTGTCTGCTCGATCTTTCGCACAAGGTGAACATTGACATAGCGAAAAAGAAACTGAAATGCCCGGACATCCTCAAATGAAGTCTCCCTGATAAAGTTGTTTGTATCTGTCTTTATGGCAAAAAACAGTCCGGTAGCAAGTTTGGCGGAGGGTTTTATTTTGGCTGCCCTCAAATATTCGGTCAAAATACTGGCAGCAGCGCCGTATTGGGGACAGATATCCATAAAAGAGGCCTGTGCGCCTGTTTCAGGATGATGGTCAATTATTACATCAGGATTTATTCCTGAAAAGGCATCATTGTGTTCCGGCTGGGAATCAACCATGACAAAACGGTTAAACCCGGCGCTGTCAATCTTTGATATATGCGTTAGATCGACCCCCAAAAGCCGGATCATGACCAGGTTGTCCGGACGTTCGATTATATTGATATTTGAAATATCCACACTTGCCACTTTGTGCCACAGCAGCCTTTTAACGGCCATGGCGCTGGCGATCGAATCCGGATCAGCATTAATTACTACAAGAACATGATCATCGCTGGAAAATTGATCATAGAAACGGCGCAACTTTTCTGGAACAGAAAGACTCATATAAAAATTTTACGATGAATTATAACAAATTTCAATAAGTTTTATAACTATTCAACAGGTGATAACTGACGGAAAACAATTTGATCCTTTTCCCCTTCGGCTTCCGCACTAACACTACTTCCTTCTAAAATATTTCCTTTTAAAATCTCCATGGCCAGGGGATTTTCAATATACTTTTGTATTGCCCGCTTTAATGGTCGAGCGCCGTATATCGGATCATAACCTTTATCCGCAAGAAACGATATTGCACTATCTGAAACAGCAAGATTAATATTCTTTTCAGAAAGTCTTGAGCTTAGTCTTTTTATCTGAATTTCAACGATATTACGAATCTGCTCAGGCGCCAGGTTATGGAAAATTATTATGTCATCTATTCTGTTTAAAAATTCAGGCTTAAAATTTGCGTGAAGCGCTTCGGTCACCCTTGATTCCATCTCTTCCCGTCTTGAAGCGCCAAGCTCCTGAATCCACTGGCTGCCGACGTTTGACGTCATGACGATTATACTGTTTTTAAAATCGACCGTTCTTCCGTGGCCGTCTGTCATGCGTCCGTCATCTAAAATCTGGAGCAGGACATTAAAAACTTCTGGATGTGCCTTTTCAATTTCGTCAAAGAGCACTACCGAATAGGGCCTCCTGCGAACAGCCTCCGTTAAGTAGCCCCCCTCTTCATATCCCACATAACCGGGCGGCGCCCCTATAAGCCTTGATACAGAATGTTTTTCCATATATTCAGACATGTCGATCCTTACCATTGCCTGTTCACTGTCAAAAATAAATTCCGCCAGCGCCTTGGCAAGCTCGGTTTTCCCTACGCCTGTCGGCCCCATAAAAATAAAGGATCCTATAGGACGGTTTTGATCCTGAATGCCCGAGCGAGCGCGTCGAACAGCATTTGACACGGCCTCGACCGCCTCCTCCTGTCCGATAACCCTGAGCCTCAGGCGATCCTCCATATGCACAAGTTTTTCCCTTTCGCCCTCAAGCATTTTGCTCACGGGAATCCCGGTCCACCTGAATATCACACCGGCAATATCCTCATCATCAACCTCCTCTTTCAGCATTTTACCATCTTTCTGAAGGTTAGACAGTTTTAGCCTTGCCCCATCCAGGCCTTTTCTCAGATCAACCGCCTTTCCGTATCTGATTTCAGCAACCTTTGCCAGGTTTCCATCCCTCTCAGCCTGCTGCTCTTCAATTCCGAGCTGCTCAATCTTTTCCTTGATCTCTCTTATTGTTTTAATGGCCTCTTTTTCACCGCGCCAGTGGTCTTTCATTTTATAGAGCTCACCCTGCATGGTCTCCAGCTCCTTTTCAAGCTTTACAAGCCTCTCCTTTGAAGCTGGATCAGATTCCTTTTTCAAGGCTTCGCGTTCAATTTCAGCCTGGGTTATTTTATGCTGAATCTCATCTATTTCCACAGGCATGCTGTCTATTTCCATCCTGAGCTTTGAGGCGCATTCATCCACCAGATCAATCGCCTTGTCCGGAAGAAAGCGATCTGAAATATAACGGTTTGAAAGAGCTGCGGCAGCTACAATGGCTGAATCCTTAATCCGCACCCCGTGATGCACTTCGTATTTTTCCTTTAAACCGCGAAGAATGGAAATCGTATCCTCAACGCTCGGCTCACGCACCATTACAGGTTGAAACCGCCTTTCAAGTGCAGCGTCCTTTTCAATATATTTTCTATATTCTTTCAATGTAGTCGCGCCCACGCACCGCAATGTTCCCCTGGCAAGAGCGGGCTTTAACATGTTTGACGCATCCATGGATCCTTCGCTTGCGCCTGCGCCGACGAGGGTATGAAGCTCATCTATGAAAAGTATTACCTCCCCCTCCGCGCGTTCCACCTCTTTTAAAACCGCCTTTAAGCGATCCTCAAATTCGCCCCTGTACTTGGCCCCTGCAATCAGCGCCCCCATATCCAGGGACACAACCCGACGATTTTTCAGGCTCTCGGATACATCCCCTTCAATTATGCGCTGGGCAAGGCCTTCAACAATCGCTGTCTTTCCGACCCCTGGCTCGCCTATGAGAACAGGATTGTTCTTGGTGCGTCTCGAAAGCACCTGGGCGATACGCCTGATTTCATCATCACGGCCGATAACCGGGTCAAGCTTCCCAAGGCGGGCAAGATCGGTAAGATCCCGGCTGAACCTGTCAAGGGCCTGATATTTTTCTTCAGGATTAGGGTCGGTTATCCTCTGCGATCCTCGGATATCCATAAGAACCTTCAGGAGAGATTCCCTTTTTATCCCGTAAGTGCTTAAAATCTCTGTTGCCTTACAATCCTTTTTATCTGAAATCGCCAGGAAGATATGCTCAATGCTTACATATTGATCCTTCATTTTATCTGCTTCAACAAAAGCCGCCTCAAGCACATCACTGGTTGTCTGAGAAACATGAACGTCACCCATTCCGGTTCCGCCTATCTTTGGAAGCTTATCAACGGCAAACGCCATATCCCGGGCAACGCCGCCTGGAGAAACTCCAAGCTTGCGGAGCATTGCCTTTGCGATCCCTTCCTCCTCTGCCAACATTGCGCCCATTAAATGTTCAGGCTCGATCTGCTGATTATTATGCTGTGAGGCCAGGGTATGGGCATTTTGAATAAGTTCCTGTGATTTTATTGTTAATTTATCAAAACGCATAATGCCTCCTGATTAGTGCCTGAACCAAAAGACCGTTCAGTCACAATTGTGAATTTGAAATTGTGAATTTTGAATTTCATAACTTAAAAAATAAACACCGGCTGTTTGATGTCAAACCGGGGTTAGGGGTCAGAAGTCAGGAGTCGGAGGTCAGGGCATCTGTTTGCCGCAAAAGGGACAGAACTTGAAATCCTTATGCAGAGCTCTGCCGCAATTACTGCACCTTAAGTCCTTTTTGCCCTGCCATAGATTATCATCCATGCCGAAATCATGTATATTTCTTTCACAATTATCACACATGATAAAAGGCTCGCCTTTTTTCACCCTTAAAATCGGAATGAAAAATATGTTAAAGTAATGGTCAACCCTTTTAAAATAGGCACGAGCCAGCCCGCATACAGGACATAGCCTCGGGTTTTCATCAAGTATCTTTGTTTTTGGGGAAACCCCTGCAATCAGAAACATTTATTAGAACCATTCACAGAATGTTGAAACTGGAAAATAGAAATTGGAAATTTGGCCTTCATACTTTTGTACTATTGATAAACGCATTCAATTTTGGGCCAAGTTTTTCAACTATTGCCTTGTATTCTGTTGCGGTTGACTCAGATAAAACTTTTCTTCTGATGAGTTTTCGCAACCATGATTTGGTTTCTTTAAGTGAACCTCTTGAATATAGATAAAACTTTTTCCTGTCAGCGGGAGTATATCGACCATAGCCTTCCGCTATATTTGCGGCTATGCTGTCGGATGATCGTATAATCTGATAGCCCACAGTGTTCTGAACTTTTTTGTTCCACTTATCAAAGTCATTCCAGACCATATCTGACAACTCTTCCGCAAGTTTGTAGACATCCAACTCGTAAACTCGTTTCATCTTTTCCTAATTTCTACTTTCCAGTTTCCAATTTCAAGCCGTGAAGGCTATCGTTATCCTTTATTATAACTGCGAAATCTTGAGGCCAGCCCTTTTAGAGCTGTTGCCATAATATAGGCCAGCCCGGCAACAACTATAATTGTAGCCCCTGAAGGAAGGTCCTGCTTATATGAAATAACAAGTCCGGATGTTGTAAATACCGCTCCAAACAGCGAGGCAAGAATCATCATTTTCCCGAGGCTTGACGCAAAATAACGCGCTGTTGCGGCAGGAAGTGTCAGAAGCGCTATCACAAGTATAATCCCCACCACCTGGATAAGCATTACAACTGTCACGGCAACGAGGCAAAGCAAAAGCAAATATGTGCTTTCCACGCTGACACCCTGCAGCCGGCTATACTCCTCATCAAAGCATACGGCTAAAAAACGTTTGTAAAAAACTATCACCAGCGAAATAACAACCAGATCAAGACAGGCCACAAACAATATGCTTTCTCTTTTCACCATCAGAATGTTGCCGAACAGATAACTCATAAGATCTACATTATAGCCCGGTGTTTTATAGATAAATAATATCCCGACAGCCATGCCAACAGCCCACAAAGCCCCTATCAGTGTGTCCTCGTGCTGGTGATAACGAAGACTTACAAATCCGATTAAAAGTGCGGAAATAATTGCCAGCACAAAGGCTCCATGTATGGGATTAAAACCATAGTAATACGCCGCTCCCATACCGCCAAGAACCGCGTGAGATATTCCTCCGCTGATGAAAACTATCCGTCTGGTCACAACATATGTTCCCATAACCCCGCATGCCACACTGGCCAGCAGGCCGACAATAAAGGCGTTTTGCATAAAAGTCTGGCTTTGAAGCACATGAATAAATTCAAACATAATTATATTGGGTGTTAAGTGTTAAGTGTTAAGAAAACTTCTGACTTTTAATCCTAAATCCAATAGTAAGCGTTCATATAACGTTGAAATTAGAAAATAGAAATTGGAAATTTGGCCTTCATATTAGAATTTTCGCAACCATTCTCCCTAATTTCTACTTTCCAATTTCAAGTTTCAAGCAGCAGTAAACGGCTGCGAAAATCTTTAATCCTCTAATCCCTTAATATTATAATTCGCATTTATGCTTTATCATATGAACCGGCCCTCCATAGCACGCCTCGATCACATTCGACGTAACATGCTCTATTGGGTTGCAGACAAGGCTCCGGTTAACACATGCCACCTGATTCACATATGTGGAAATAAAACCAAGGTCGTGAGAAACAAGAATTATGGTTGCTTTTTTATTAAGCCTTTTCAACAGTTCATAAATATCCTGTTCCACCCTTCCGTCTATGCTTGCTGTCGGCTCATCAAGAAGGAGCATTTCAGGTCTTCCCACCAATGCCCTTGCCATAAGGACCCGCTGTCTCTGCCCTCCGGACAGGGTTCCGAAGCGGTGATCGCGGAATTCATAAATTTCCACCTCTTTCAAAGCCTCTTCAGCCATCTCCCTGTCAATTTTCCGGTACCTTCCAATCAACGGAGCCTTTCCCAGCCGGCCTATCAGAACCACATCCATTACACTGATTGGAAAGCCGGAGTCAATTTCCGCATACTGCGGCACATAGCCGATGGAAGGCCTTGCCCGTTCAGGCGCCTGGCCAAATACCCGAACACTGCCCCTTAAAGGATGAATCAGGCCGAGAATTAATTTCAAAAGCGTGGTTTTGCCGCTCCCGTTAGGACCTACTATCCCTAAAAAATTACCCTCTTCAACAGTCAGCGTGATATCCTTTAGCACAAGAATATCATCATAGGCAAAATCTACATTTCTGATTTCCACAACCGTTTTATTCATGGTCATTGTATTGCCCTGCAAAATGTCTCGACAATCATCTTCATATTATTAAGATAATCTTTTGCCAATGGATCAATCTGAATTATCCTTCCCTTAATAGCGGCAGCTATGGCTTCAGCGCTTTTTTCGCTGAACTGTTTTTGCACAAAGATTATCTTTATTCCATTATTTTTTGCCTCTTCAATGAGATCGGCAAGCTCTTTTGCCCCTGGATCTTTCCCTCCGATTTCAACCGGTATCTGTTCCAGCCCGTAATCACGGGCAAAGTATCCCCAGGCAGGGTGAAAAACCATAAATTTCCGGACGCCGGGACCTTTCAGGCTTTGCTCTATTTCCATATCCAGTTTATCAAGGTCATCGTGAAAGGCTTTTAAGTTTTTCCGATAATACTCCGTGCAAACATCATCCACAGAGATCAGGGCATCGCATATATTTTTGGCCTGAATCTTAACCAGCTTCAAACTTAACCAGATGTGAGGATCCTTTCGGCCTCTATATTCTTCAGCATGTTGCGTGTCTTCATGATGGTGATGGGTCTTTATGGGAAAAAGCCGTACACCGCGTCTGGTATCTATCACCTTCAGCTTCGGATGCGCACTGCTTATCCGATCCATCCACACATCCTCAAAAGGCGCTCCGATGCTAAAGAAAAGCTTTGCCTTGCCGAGTTCAACCATCTGTCTGGGCATAGGCTCATAAGTGGCGGGACTCTGGCCAGGCCCAACCATAACGGAAACATCCACCCTGTCGCCCCCGACGCGCTCCACAAAGTATGCCTGCGGCAGGATACTGACAAAAACCTTAATCTTTTCCGTATCGCTTTTTTTCGATTTTGCACAAACATTGCCGCTGCTAAGGCAAAAAAGCAAAAATACAGCACAGAATATACAGGCGGATATATTTTTCATAATCCTTAATCCCTGATCCCTTCTTTCACCGCTTTTATTATCCATTCGGCAGCCTGATCAACTTCATCCTGAGTAGTCGGGCGGCCAAGGGTAAGGCGAACCGCCCCTGTTGCCGATTCACGGGAGACCCCCATTGCCGCCAGAACATGAGAAATAGTCGTTGAACGGTCCTTGCAGGCAGCGCCGGTGGATGCGCAAAGATTTGGGATTCTTTTCAGAATTTTTTCCCCTGTCTGCCCTGGAAAGGAAAGATTTAATGTATTGGGAAGTCGATTGTCAAGGTGGCCGTTTAATGCCGCCTCAGGTATGGCTGACACTATCTTATCAAGCAGCCTGTCTCTAAGGCCGACGATGCGCGGTGTGTCATCCTTCATATTCTTTGCCGCCGACTTGCAGGCAGCCCCCAAACCTACATTAAGAATTACATTTTCGGTGCCTGCTCTGCGGCCCGACTCCTGACCACCACCATGAATCAAGGGAACCATCTCTATGCCGTCTCGGATATAGAGCGCACCCACCCCCTTAGGAGCATATAATTTATGACCGGCCACTGATAAAAAATCCACGCACAGATCGCTTACATCGGTTTTCACCTTGCCGACAGACTGGGCGGCGTCTGTATGAAATAAAATGCCGTGTTCCCTTGAAATCCGGCCGATTTTCTGAACAGGCTGCAAGGTGCCTGTTTCATTGTTCGCATGCATAACGGAAATTAATACAGTATCTTTTTTGATAGCATTTTTTATATCGTCCGGATCAACAGAGCCATAGCTGTCCACATGAAGAAAGGTAACATCCCAGCCGTTTTCCATTAGAAAGATAGCAGGATTGAATATGGCAGGGTGCTCGATCTCGGTTGTAATGATATGACGTCCTTTATCACGCAGGCTCAATGCCACACCCTTTAATACCATATTGTTTGATTCGCTCCCTCCGCTGGTAAAGACGATTTCTCCGGATTCACACCCGAGAAGTCTTGCCACCTGGCCACGCGCCTTTTCCAGCGCCTGCTTTGCCCTTATCCCCGGAGAATATGAGCTGCTGGGATTCCCGAATTCTTCCTTGATAAAAGGCATCATAGCTTCAGCAACCTCCGGAGCTATCGGAGTTGTAGCATTATAATCAAGATAGATCATCTGTTTGCTCCCTGAAAATTGATGGCTTTCGTAAAAAGTCTAATTTATCAGGTTCCAAATTTCACGGATAGAAACTCAAAGGCTTAGGGATTCGAGGCTTAGGGATTAATAATTTTCTTAACACCTAACACCTAACACTTAACACCTAACACTTTTCTTCACGCTCCTGCATGGGAATGCATACCTATTTTAACCGTGAACCGATAACTGTAAACCGTAAACAATTACAAAGCTTTAATACTACGAATTTTTTTAACTCACAACATTTTTTCCATTCATATTTTTCCCTTCTCGCCTCTTTGATCAACTACGGCCTGGCAAAAACATTTCGCCCGGCTCTAACTGGTCAAACCCGGGAACAAATGGAGTCAAGTCTACTATTGACCCATATAAGATAAAATATTATATGGGTCAATATGTCACGTCCATTTAGAATAGAATATTCTGCTAATTGAACCGCAAAAGCGAGCGCACTCCTCTCTGCTTGCGGCGGGGAGCTTCAAATATCTGAAATGTATAATGCAAATGTAGCCGCATAGAAATATTTCAAGATGCATGAGGTATCTGAACAGCGTGTACACACAGAGATATATGGAGTAGGTCTCTATTTGGCTGAATTCGGGAAAATGTCGCATTTCTCCATCTTTCATACAACAAACACGAATTGACCTGGATTTCTCTTAATGTTTCTTCCCACAACTAAAAATGAGCTGAATGCTCTTGGCTGGAAGTCTCCGGACGTCATACTGGTAACAGGAGACACTTATGTGGATTCTCCGTTTATCGGCGTCGCGATCATTGGAAAGGTACTGTTAGATGCCGGTTACACGGTAGGCATAATAGCGCAGCCCGATATCTTCAGTGGAAAAGATATCGAGCGGCTGGGGGAACCGAATCTTTTCTGGGGAATTACTTCGGGATGCATGGACTCCATGATATCCAATTATACTCCGACGAATAAACGGCGAAAGCGAGATGATCTGACCGGCGGCGGTCTAAATATCAGACGTCCGGACATGGCGGTTATCGCGTATGCCAATCTTGTTCGCCGCTATTTCAAAAAGACAAAACCGATTGTTATCGGCGGGATTGAAGCAAGCCTGAGACGCATCTCCCATTATCATTACTGGTCCGACAGTATACGGCGGTCCATCCTTTTTGACGCCAAGGCCGATGTTCTGGTTTATGGGATGGGGGAAAAAACAACTCTCGAACTGGCAGAAAACATCCGGCACCACCGACCGGTTACAGATGTCCGCGGAATCTGCTATATTGCCCCGGAAAAAGAAGAAGGTTACATAGAGCTCCCGTCCCATGCGGAAGTTGCGGTGGACAACACCAGGTTCATTGAAATGTTTAAGGTTTTTTATAAAAACAATGACCCAATAACCGGAAAAGGTCTTTGCCAGAAACAGGACAGCCGGTATCTGATCCAGAATCCTCCTCAGTTTCCGCTCACGAACGAGGAACTGGACCATGTTCATGATCTAGACTATGAACGGAACGTCCACCCGTATTATGCGGCATGGGGGCCTGTGCGAGCACTTGAAACCATCCGTTTTTCAATCACTACTCACAGAGGATGTTATGGCGACTGTAACTTCTGCGCCATATCAGCACATCAGGGGCAAAGGGTTGTGGATCGGAGCGAAGCGTCCATTCTGAAGGAAGCGTCGATTTTAATCAACCATCCTGAATTTAAAGGATACATTCACGATGTCGGAGGCCCCACCGCCAATATGTACGGCATCGAATGCGAGCGAAAAAAAACCAAGGGCAGATGCCGCAACAAGCGCTGCCTGACTCCTGTCATCTGCAATAAGCTGGAAATCAGCCATCTCCCCCAGATTACCCTGCTGAAAAAAATCAGGCTGCTGCCGAAGGTTAAAAAGGTTTTCATCGGTTCCGGAATACGCCATGATCTGGTGCTGAAAGATCAAACATACGGCCTTCAATATCTTAAAGAGATTATACAGCATCATATTTCCGGACAACTGAAGGTCGCGCCCGAGCATTCCGAAGATCATATACTTGCGCTCATGGGAAAACCCCCCATCGAGAGCTTTGTGGAATTCTTCCGCTGGTTTCAGAAAATCAACCGGCAGATGGGGAAAAAACAGTTCTTAACCTGTTATTTTATCGCTGCTTATCCGGGATGTACATACCAGGACATGGAGCGTTTAAACCGCTTCAACCACAGGGTACTCAAGTTCAAACCCAGGCAGATTCAGATTTTTACGCCCTCTCCGTCGACACCGGCAACCCTTATGTACTATACGGGAAAAGCCTATGACAGCGGAAAATCGATTTTTGTTGAGAAGGACAAACAGAACAAAGAAAAACAAAAAAACCTGCTCCTCAAAGGACTTTCCGGGTAACGAAACGGTTTTTTTAAAGGGGTATGTTGGACTTTTTATGAATTTAACTCACAACAATTCTTTCTTTTGGTTCCGTCAGCACCTCTCCGATAACTGCGGCAGCATCTATCCCTTTTTTCTTTAATTCATCTACCAGATCGCCTGCGCTTTCTTTCTCCACGCTAATCAGCAATCCCCCGGATGTCTGGGGATCATAAAGAATATCCAGAACAGCCTGTTTTACAGAAGGAGAAATATCGACCATACCCTCACGAAACTTCCTGTTATTATAAGCTCCGGCAGGCACAAACCCCATTGCCGCGTAATCAAGGGCTTCAGGGATTATCGGTATCTTCTCGGACCAGAGGCTGATTCCAAATCCGGAATCTACAACCATTTCAGCAACATGACCTAACAGGCCAAAACCGGTAATATCGGTGCAGGCGTGAACAGGAAACCCCTTCATCACCTGAGCCGCATCCCGGTTAAGCGTAGCCATAAGATGTGTAACAAATTCTATGAGTTGAGTGGAAGCGATGCCCCCTTTAATGGCTGTGTTAATAATACCGGTGCCAAGCGGCTTGGTAAGTATTAAACGATCTCCGGCATTAAGAGCCTTTTTTGTAAGGATATGATCCGGGTGGACAAAACCGGTAACCGAAAGGCCGTATTTCAGCTCCTTGTCCTCCACGCTGTGTCCTCCCACAAGAACCACACCCGCCTCCTTCATCTTGTCCAGTCCCCCCTGGATAATCTGACGGAGTACAGACATCTCCATCTGTTTGACTGGAAAGGCTACAATGTTCATGGCTGTTTTGGGAATACCTCCCATGGCATAGACATCGCTTAAGGCATTGGCAGCGGCAATCTGTCCGAACCAGTAAGGATCATCAACAATCGGCGTGAAAAAATCAACGGTCTGAATCATGGCGATATCATCCGTGATCTTATAAACTCCTGCGTCGTCCGCGCGGTCCAAACCAACAATAAGATTTGAATCAGTCGGAAACTCCAACCCGCATAATGCCCTCTCCAGGTCCCCTGGAGGTAATTTAGAAGCTCAGCCAGAGCCTGTAACCGTCTCAGTAAGACGAAGCGCTTTTTTTTCTGTCATGGTGTTTCCCTCCTCAGAATCTCCTCCAGTGCTGCGGGTATGTGGCGTATAATCTCCATTACCTGGGTCGCCGGCGTTGGCCGGGCATAATAGCCGGCTAATCGATTCACCTTTGCGGCAATAATTGCGGCTTTGCTTATTTCCATTCCGGATTCAATCAAGGCTGCGACAATGCCGGTAATTGTATCCCCTGTGCCGCCCATAGCCTCCATGGCTTCACAGGCAGGGCTGTCGATTATTGCCTTAATCCCATCCTGGTCGGCCAGGTAATCCTTTTCACCCTTAACAAGAACAAAGCGCGAAGCATTTTCATGTGCATATGCACGTTTAATCAGATCCGGCACACGCTTTTCATCCTGAAAAATAAAACCCCGTGTGTAAAACGGGTGCGGCGCAGTTTCATCGGCCAGAAAGGCCAGTTCGCCTATATCCGGTGTAAACAGATCATATGCAGCGGCCTGACCGCTCATCTTGGCTGCATACATAAATCCGGCATCCGCAATCAGGACAGGCTGCTTTGCCATCTCTTCTATAGCAAATAAAACACGGTTATGCCAGTCTACATCCGGCTGAAGATAATGAAATGTAATGCCGGAAAACCCGGATTGGTCAAGATTATTAGTCAGATATTCATAAAGTTTCCGGCTGCCGCCTCCGAGGCCGATGTCGCCGACCAGATAGCCGAAAAGTTCTGATTTGCCCATAACCTGCCCGGCTTTGACAGCCGCGGCCAGCAGGGCCGGAGTCCCGCGGTTAACATGGACCCGCCTTCCCTGGATGCAGATTTCATCGTCTTTCATGCTGACTTCCCCTGTTATCAGGGGAAACTTTTGATCAGGAACGGTTCCCACTATGGCGAGCATTGACGTTTCATCTCCTCATAAGCCAGTTGCAGTGCATATCCGCAGAGAGTATGACCTATTTCCCTGGGGCTTGGCGCTTCGGACAACGATTTTCCAACCATTTCCTGTGCCAGATACGGAACATCCGGGCAGCCGCCGCCTGATATGTTTACTATCTTCAGGGTCTTTTTCTCAACAGTTAATTTCATATTAGCCGCTCGAACCATCAAGTATTGACCAAAATCCTTAATCTGGAAGAGATCAACAGGCCGCAACAGAGGACCGCTGACAGGGACTATTTCCCTTGGAACAACCCCTGCCTCCTCAAGAGTTCTTATAATATTAAGTTCTTCTATAAGCGGAAACTCTATAACCAGATCGCATCCGTTTTGAATTTCAGGCGGCGGCCCCATAACCCTGATTTTCCACCCTGATGCCTTAAGAACGCTTTCAGCACGGATCACCTCGCTGGTATGTTCAAATACCAATATACCCCTGTCCTGATCAGACTTTAGTGTTTTTTTTTCTTTTTTCTTTTTTAAAAATTCAAAAAATGACAATTCTCATTCCCCCACTTTGAATTGATGATTGTTGATCGTTGATTATTGATTATTGGAATAGCTTCGCTCTATCTTTTTAATCGATAACCTAATCCCTTAATCCCCTAATCCCTCTTAATAGTAAGCTGATACCCTCCCTCTTTCTCCTGAATATCAGCAATCTCCCACCCCTGGCTTTGGGCGACCCGGCTGACATTCTCTTTGGAAGTATCTGTATCTACCTTTATTATGATTTCCCCTTTTTTAATCTCTTTGATTTTATTTAAAGTCATCAAGACCGGTTGAGGACAGGAGAGCCCTTTGGCATCAACAATTATACTCATAATTTTACCCCCCTTAACTTACCCTTTTTCTCATTGTAAATCCTATAAACAAACAGACAATAAGCCCGATAATAACAGCGGCAATGCCGTGAGGCCCCACCCCGTTCGGCGAGCTTGCCAGGCCGAAATTATGGGCGAATCCAGCTCCGACTATCATACCCATTACAAAGACAGCAGCATCACCGTCACCTTCACCTGCCAGAAAAAGCTGCCGCCCGGGACATCCACCGGCCAAGGCAAAAGCAAGACCGGCAAGTACCATTCCGCCAAAGTTCCAGATTTGCATGGTATGGGCAACCGGTTGTTTCACAAATCCGGGATGAAACTGCTGGAGAAGCAAATTTGCAATAAATGCCGACGCTACAAGCGCTATAACACCGGATAAAAGATGGGCCTGTCGAAACAGAATCAAATCCCTAAAGGCGCCCATAGTACAGAAACGGCTCCTCTGCGCTAAAAATCCTATTGCAAGTCCTGTTGCCAGAGAGACAGGCAAAAAAGCATGCATGGCGCCAGGGCCTTTTACACTATAAAACAGAATCCCGCTTTTAGCCTCCCCCTTAATTTGTGGAAACATGAGCATCAGTATTAGAAAACCGAGCATGGTCAAGGGGAGCAACCAGCCCACCGAGGTATAGGTTTTCTGAACGCGCCCAAGATTATATCCGCCTTTTAGAAAAAGGGTGCCTGTCCAGATACCGCCTATGAGTCCGAGCAATCCAAAGATTGCATTCCCGTCTCCAGCGGCTAAGCGCAGCATTGCCCGCCAGGGACATCCCAGAAAAACAAGAGCCCCTATCATGGCAAAAACACCAAGTACAAATCTTGCAATGGGCGCAGAACCCGCCCTTGCCCGAAATTCCTTAAAAATATAGGCGGCAAGCAATGAGCCTAAAACAAAACCGATAATCTCCGGCCGCATGTACTGGACCACACCTGCTTGATGGAATCCGATTGCTCCTGCTATATCCCTTCCAAAACATGCAACGCAAACACCCATGTTGCCGGGATTTCCCAGCTTTTGTAAAAGCGCGGCAAGTACACCGATAAATGCCCCTACGCTTATAATTCCCCAGCGAGTTGCAAAAATGTTTTTTTTCATTTTACTTCAGTCCTTTCTTTTTATGAGTTTTACATATTCCCGCATTGATTCTTTAATGAAATATTCGGGCTAAAAGGCACGTTATGAAATCTGATCGATTTGGAAAAAAAAGAAAGGCTATAAGTGAAAAAATAGACTCGATTTTTCAGCTAACGACAGTGCCTACCGAACCCGGGCAGAATTGCTTATAATAACTCAGGTAAAGCCGAAAAATTGATACATGGATGAACCCCTTGCTGGAATGTTGATTGGCACAGTATAGAGGATGCGCCGATTTGTCAAACTGGATTTTCCGATAACAGGACGGCTTTTTCATGAAAAAAACCGATCAGCCTCCTTCGAAGCCTTGTTTTTTCTTAAAGCCTAGAATTTCATTTTTTGCATTAATATTTTTCATTAACAACTTGACTTTAGATAAAAATAGATTATTATCTGATGCGTCAATAAATATTCACATTTATAGGCATGCAGGTTTCGTTCCGAAGGAAATATCCATTTTTCAAAAGTGGCGACCTGAAGTTTGGAACCATGAAAAATTTTTGAAAGGAGGATGTCACGATGACTAATGGAATTGTAAAATGGTTTAGCGATAAAAAAGGTTATGGCTTCATCGAGCAGGAAGATGGTCCGGATGTATTTGTTCATCATTCAGGAATCGATAGCGAAGGCTTTAAAACTCTTAATGACGGCGACAAGGTTACATTTGACATAGAACAGGGGCAAAAAGGTCCCGCAGCAGTAAACGTTAAGGTAGTCTAAACCATCATTTCAAACATATAAAGGGCACTCCATTATTTTATTCAATGGAGCGCCCTTTCTTATCAGGTCTCTCTGCAAGCATCCATTAAAAAATCAAGCATGGCACGGCATATTGGAGAAACGGTTCTCCTTTTATCCATGATCAGATAAAATTTTCGCAATATGGAAATCCCTTTTATATGTACGGCCTTAAGCGATCCTGTTTCAAGCTCGGTCTCAATAGCTCTTGAAGATATAATAGACACACCGAGACCCGCCTTAATGCCTTCTTTGACCGCTGTAGAAGATCCAAGCCGGGCAACAACATGGAGTGAATCAATAATCTTTGATGCAGAGGAGCCAAGATACTCTTCTATTATCCTCAGGGTTCCTGAACCGACCTCTCTTAATATAAACGGCTCGTCAGAAAGCTCTTTAATATCTATCTGTTTCTTTTGGGCCCAGCAGTGATCCCGGGGTACAGCTAAAACCAGTTCGTCGTTCCACAACTCCTTGAATATAAGTTCCCTGTTCGAACTCTTTGATCCGACCACACCGAGCTCAAAATCTCCATTAAGAATGCGACGCTCGATTTCATCTGTATCTGCAATGGTCATTACAACCGATATTGATGGGTATTTTTTATTAAAAAGTCCGATAGATTTTGGAAGGATGTATTCGCCGGGTATTGTGCTCGCCCCTATATGCACATCCCCTTTTTTAATGCCAAGAAAGTTTTCCATATCAAGACAGGCTCTTGTTTTCATGTCCAGCAGCTCATTTGCGTGCCTATAAAGAAGTTTGCCTGCCATGGTCGGAACAACCTGCCGGCCCAATCTATCAAGCAGTTTTACCCCGACCATGCTTTCCAGGGAGGCGATTCTCTCGCTGACAGAGGCCTGGGCCAGAAAAACAGCTTCGGCTGCTTTTGAAAAACTTTTTAATTCAACCACTTTGCAAAAAATCTCCAACTGCCGGAGGTCGAAATCTATCGACGTTTTTTTAATGGATTTCTGTTTCATTGTATTTTTTCCCTGCTTCCGCTTCGGCAAGCTACGGGGAACGCGCTCGCTTTTGCGGTTCAAAACGATCTTGGCTTGCAGATAATCTCCCTGATGCACATATCGAAAAGATTAGACTGGTTTGCGGGTTTGATTATAAGAGCTGCATCTGCTCCACCTGATGTCCCTCCAATGGAAACAATATCGTTTCCTGTAAGAGTTCCGGCGTCAGCCGCCATAATCGACACCTCCACAGCGACCTTTGTGCCCTGGCCAAAAAGCCTTAAAGTATCGGCAATAAGGAGCACGGGATAGCTTCCCCCGTATTTTTTCGCGATGGATCGTTCAACGCCTGACAGGGCATGGGTTGCCGAAACAATTGTCGCTCCATGTTTTTTTAAATCTTCGCAAACTTTATCAGGCATCACCTTTTTAAAAGGCGCTTTAAAGCCGCAGTGGTATGTCACCACAACAATCCGGAAACCCTGAAATATTTCCAGCGCCTTATAGGCTGTATCCCCTTCGGAGGAAGCCAGCACAACCTCGTCTAAACCTAATTCTTTTCCCCTTTCATATGCCAGCTCCAGAGTCTTGTTTGTATTAACCTTTCCTGCTTTATCAAAATACATAATATCCTCCTGTATGCTATAAATAACTTCTTGTATTACATAATATTTTTTAGTAGAGTCAACTCTATTTAAATTTTGAGGAGAAGTATATGAATGAAGGTCAGGAAAAATTAACCGGACTTTTGCAGGACCTTATAAAAATCAATTCCATAATAGCCACCGAATTAATCCAGCTTGTAGAAAATTCCAGCAGACAGATACGCGGCGACATACCCGAGTCATGCATAAAAGCACATGCGGGATTAAGAAAAGAAATTATAGAGATCGCTGAAAAATGGCACAAGGATTGCGCCCTTTTAAGGGAGCATAATCTAAAGCATGATTAAATAACACGTTTTGTAAAAAGTGGTTTTTGACTTTTTACGAGTTTGTCAAATAAAAATGAATTCATAAATAAAGGTTGAAGCTATGTTTAATTTTCTTTTCAAAAAAGAGAACCGTGTTGAAGTATTAATTTTTGAATACATGGACACATTGAAACTTACCCAGGAAAGCTTTTTAAATGCAATAAATAGCTGCCTTGAAGACCAAAAGTGTGATGAGTTTGAGTTTCTTATCACTCAGACCCACAAGTACGAGTCCAAAGCAGACGATATCCGTGACGAGATAAACAATATGATGTACAGCAAGGCGCTGATTCCTGATTCGCGCGGAGATATAATGCGGCTTATTGAGTCAATAGATCTGATCCCGCATCTTTTTGAACGTGTTCTGTTTGTTATGCAAACTGAAAAACTAAGCATACCCGAGTTCATTGCCTTAGATGTCAAGGACCTCATACGCATCAGTCTTGAATGCTGTGATCTTTTATCCAGGCAGTTAGCTCTTCATTTGAAGCAAAAGCATGGAATACGCGCCATCCTCGGCACTATTGACACAAACGAAAGCCACTGCGACCATATTGAACGGCGTATTATCAGTAAAATTTTTGATTCAGATCTGGATCCGTTCCTTAAACTCCAGCTAAAGGAACTAATCGTAATTATGGGGGAAATTTCAGATCAGGCAGACCGGGTGTCCAAGCGGATTAATATTATCAATATGAAGAGGCGGGTATAATGTTTTCTCTTTTAGGCGGAGTTTTTTTAGGATGGTCCCTTGGAAGCAACGACGCGTCTAATGTGTTCGGCGCCGCGGTTTCCTCCAGAATGATAAAGTTCTGGACAGCAGTTGTTGTTGCGTCGGTTTTTGTCGTGACAGGGGCGATTGTCGGAGGACAGCCGGGTATAGAAACTCTCAAGGGGCTGACCAGTATCAGGCTTGATCAGGCCGTGATTTCCTCTGTGGCGGCGGCTTTGACCGTAACCATAATGACGGTTCTGGGGCTGCCTGTCTCAGCATCACAAGCGGTTGTCGGAGCGATCATGGGAATCGGAATCCTGAATAACCAGATTAATTTAGGGGGCCTCGGGAAGGTAGTGGCATGCTGGGTCGGAACTCCCACAGGCGCAATGATTATATCCATCCCTCTCTACTATGTGATGGCGGCAATATATAATAAACTTAACCTGAGTGTCTTCAGGTCGGACAGCCTGCTTCGCATCGGCCTGATTGCTGCCGGGTCATATGGGGCCTATGCCCTTGGAGCAAATAGTGCCGCCAATGTAACAGCGGTTTTTGTTGGTGCCGGACTTATAACAGTATCCCTTGCCACCATTATCGGTGGGACCAGCATTGCCCTTGGTATTCTAACAAACAGCAGGTCGGTTATGGAGACGGTCGGCAAAAAACTTGTGAAGCTTGATCCGTTCTCGGCTTTTGTAGTAGCCTTGGCCCAGGCCATTACCGTGCATGTCTATACCCTAATCGGTGTTCCTGTCTCAACCTCCCAGGCTGTGGTCGGAGCTGTAATCGGCATCGGTATTGTAAAGGGCGCTCAAACGGTCAAAAAGAAAACCCTGCGAAATATTCTCCTGGCCTGGGTTTTAACGCCGGTTGTATCCTGCTTTATTGCTCTAATTATCGATTTTGCATATAATTTACATTACATTCCGCCTCAATAAAAATGGGTGTTAGGTGTTAAGGGTTAAGCAACAAAATCAGTATAAAACAAGATGATTATAGATTTTCATACACACATTTTCCCAAAAGAGATACGTGAAAACAGGGAAAAATATTTTCCGTCCGAACCTGGTTTCGAGCTTTTGTATGGCAGGCATGGATCAAAACTGGTAGGAGCCGGTGAACTAATTGATTCCATGGACAGCCATGGGGTGGACAGGTCTGTAATCTTCGGGTTTCCCTGGAAAAATTCAGACACATTTAAAAAGCATAATGATTATATAATTAAATCAACTAAAAGATACCCCGGCCGTCTTACAGGTTTCTGCTGTATTGATATATTCAGCAGGGAAGCTGTCGCCGAAATTATGCGGTGCTGTGAAAGCGGGCTTTCGGGCGTAGGAGAGCTTGCCCTTTATGAATCCGGCATTGATGAAGAATCCATAAACAGGCTGGAACCTGTAATGGGAATCTGCCTTGATAAAAACCTTCCTGTTTTGATTCATACAAATGAGCCTGTAGGCCATCAATATCCCGGCAAAACTCCAAACACTTTCAGGCAGATTTACAGACTGATAACAAAGTTTCCGGAAAACAAGATTGTTTTAGCCCACTGGGGCGGAGGCATATTCTTTTTTAATCTTCTTAAAAAAGAAGTAAAAAAGAGCTTTAACAACATATATTTTGACACAGCAGCATCCCCTTTTCTTTATGATGCAAAGATATACAGAATTGCAATTAATATCCTGGGACAAGACAGGATTATCTTTGGAAGCGACTTTCCGCTTTTAACACCTGCAAAATATTTCAAGGAGTTTGATCAAGCCGGACTTACAAAAAGCGAAATCGACTCTATTTGCGGGAAAAACACGGCAAGGTTGCTTGGTTTATAAGCTTAGAATCGCCTGCAGGATCGGTTGGATTTTAAGCCGGTGTTCAGGGGGTATCATAAAGGCAGGCATGGACCGGTTTGAGACCAGTGTGTTTTCCGCGCAATCGACTAAACCTTCTCTGTAGTTCCGGCGGACTTCGCCTGATTCTAAAAAAAGCAGCACATCGGTAAAGTTCCCGGAACAACCCTGCGAATCAACATGTTCAATATACTGTAAAAATATATTATTTACAGTAAGAATAAATTCATCAACCTCGGCATAACCTTTTTCCCGGCAGTTGTGTTTTGAAACAAAGCATCTGCATCCAAACGGCCTGACCTTATAAACCGGGCATTGTCTGTCTGTTAAAATCGGGCACTCTTCCTGAAAATAACGGCTATCTTCATCAGGGATATCCTCTCCTGCAACGGATAATTCAGCAAGCCTGTTTGTGGTTATGGCCGGCTGAAATCGCTTTTTATGCAAATCCTTCCGAATACCATTAAACAAATCCGCTTTCCCGTCCAATATTAAATACTCAACAATTTTGTACCCCTCAAGGGTCGTTAATGTGACATTCCGTGTGCAACAGCTGGCGCAGCATCTTTTGCATACCACATCCAGGTCGCGGGCAAAATCATCATAAACCTTATAAATCCTGTCCAAGACATCTAATTTTGAATTTAAGTTCATTTGCAGCCCTGTAAAATACTCTGTTTAAACAGCTTGACTTAAGATGAGCCAATAAGTAATTTTGATGACATCTTAAAAAATCTAATTCGTCCTCTTAACACCTGACACTTAACACTTTTTTAAAACATTATACGAGGGATATTATGAAAAGCAAAGTCTATTTTATCGACCTCAGGGCTACTTATAAGGAAAATCTGCCCCAAAAGATCGCAAGGCTTCTTAAAACAGCCGGTATTTCAAAAATTATCAAAGAAAGAGACCTTGTCGCAGTCAAGCTCCATTTCGGAGAATTGGGCAATACAGCCTTTATCCGTCCCGTATATATTCGAAAGATAGTGGAAACCTTAAAAGAGATCAACAGCATACCGTTTCTGACAGATTGCAACACACTTTATGCCGGCACGCGAAGCCATGCTCCTGATCATCATGCAACAGCTGTTTACAACGGCTTTGCCTATTCTGTGATAAATGCTCCTGTTATTATTGCAGATGGCTTAAGAGGGCAAAGTGAGACCTGTGTTACCATAGATCAGAAGAATTTTAATAAGGTTTATATCGGGTCTGAAATTATCCATGCGGATTCTCTGTTATCGGCAGCCCATTTCAAGGGTCATGAACTTTCCGGTTTTGGAGGAACCATAAAAAACCTGGGCATGGGATGCGCCTCACGAAGGGGAAAGCTGGCCCAGCATTCAACGGTAGCGCCAAAAGTAAAAAGAAAAAAATGTGCCGGCTGCGGGGAATGCACAGCTCACTGCTCGCAACAGGCCATTTCTCTAATCAAAGAAAAGGCGGTTATTAGCCCCAAAAAATGTATAGGATGCGGAGAATGCATCATTATCTGTCCAAATAAAGCAATACAGATCCAGTGGAATCAGGATATACCTGTTTTTATGGAAAACATGGTCGAATATGCGATGGGTGTTTTAAAAAACAAGAAAGGCAGAGCATTGTTTCTTAATTTCATTACAGATGTGTCCCCTGCCTGTGATTGCATAGCCCATAATGATGCGCCGATTATAAGAGATATCGGGATAGTTGCATCAAAAGACCCTGTTGCCATTGACCAGGCATCGGCAGACCTTGTGAACAAAGAGTATGCCCTTCCGGGATCATGCCTTAAAACAAACACAAAACCAGGCGAGGATAAATTCAGGGCTTTATATCCTGAAGTTGACTGGGAGATCCAGCTCGATTATGCTGAAAAGATTAAACTTGGAAGCCGCGCTTACGAGATGGTCTCACTTTAAACCAATAATTTCCAAATTACGTTTAACCTGATTTATAAACAGATCATAATTATAAAACAAAGCGCTTATGTTTAGGTTGACAGGCTGATTTAAAATTATATATAAAATGACATTGGCTGTTGCCGTCGATTTAATGTTTTATTTTTGTACAGGTTTGATGAATTCGTAAAAATACAATATGTTACTTTAACCAGCCGGATACAAGAGAGTACGAGGGAGAAAAAAGATGGTAGAAAAACATGATGATGCTTTAATTCTCTGGTTTGATAATATTTCCATCAATGACATTCCCATGGTTGGCGGGAAAAACGCTTCACTTGGGGAGATGTATCAAAAACTTACCTCCAAAGGAGTGGCTGTGCCGCACGGCTTTGCAATCACCGCGTATGCATATCAGTACCTTCTTAAATCAGCAGGCATTGAAGATGCCATAAAAGATGCGCTGGCCGGACTGGATACACATAACATGAAAAATCTCCAGGAGCGGGGCAAAAAAGCCAGAAATATCATACGCACTGCCGAGTTCCCGGACGATCTCAAGCAGGCTATTATTGAAGCATACAAAAAAATGGAAGAAGAATACGGCGACAATGTAGACGTGGCTGTCCGGTCATCCGCTACCGCAGAGGATCTGCCTGACGCGTCCTTTGCCGGCCAGCAGGAAACCTTCCTTAATATCCAGGGCACTGACAATCTCATTGACAATTGCAAAAAATGCTTTGCCAGCCTGTTTACAAACCGCGCCATTTCATACAGACATGATAAAGGATTCGGCCAGTTTGACGTATATCTCTCTATTGCGGTTCAAAAGATGATCCGAAGCGATTCCGCCTCTTCCGGAGTTATATTCTCCATTGACACGGAAACCGGTTTTAAGGACGCGGTTTTTATTACCGCTTCATGGGGCCTTGGCGAAAATGTTGTGCAGGGCGCTGTCAATCCGGATGAATATTATGTGTTTAAGCCGACTTTAAAACAAGGCAAAAGACCTATAGTCGGTAAAAGGGTGGGAAGTAAAGAAATCAAGATGATATATAATACATCCGGTGATGGCGGGGAGCCGGTCAGGAATATTGATACCACACCTGAAGAACAGGGAAGTTATGTAATAAATGATGATGAAATCATCCATCTCGCCAAATGGGCCTGCATTATCGAAGATCATTATGGGAAAGCCATGGACATTGAATGGGCCAAAGACGGTGATGGCGTTAATGTCGGCACAGGCAAACTTTTTATCCTCCAGGCAAGGCCGGAAACCGTTCATTCACAAAACACAAAAAGGGTCATGGAAACTTATGTGCTCAAAGAAACCGGCAATGTTCTTGTAACCGGACAGGCTGTGGGAGCCAAGATCGGCCAGGGCTGTGCCCATATTATTAAAGATACGGCCCATATAGATGAATTTAAGAAAGGTGAAATTCTGGTTACCGACATGACGGATCCTGACTGGGAGCCGATAATGAAAATAGCCGGCGCTATTGTAACCAACCGTGGCGGACGAACCTGCCATGCGGCGATCATCTCCCGTGAGCTGGGAATCCCGTGCGTAATAGGCACTGTGAACGGATCGGAGATTATCAAAACCGGCGCAGAGATTACCGTTTCCTGCGCGGAAGGTGAAACAGCCAAAATATATGAGGGGCTTTTAAAATTCGAAATAGATAAAATCGATCTTGATTCAGTGCCTGCAACCAGGACCATGATCATGATGAATGTCGGAATCCCGGAAAAGGCCTTCACCGAATGCCAGATCCCCAATGAAGGGGTGGGGCTTGCCAGAGAGGAATTCATTATTAATTCACATATCGGAATTCATCCGCTGGCTCTGTATTACTTTGATGATCTCAAAGCCAAAGCCGAGAAAGGCGACAGTGAACTAACAGAAATTGTAAAAAAGATCGAAGCTAAAACCACGGCTTACCCGGACGACAAGAAACAGTTTTTTATAGATAAACTTTCTGAGGGTGTCAGCCGCATAGGAGCGGGCTTCTATCCAAAGGACGTAATTGTCCGGCTGTCTGATTTTAAAAGCAATGAGTACGCCAATCTGATCGGCGGCACCTTATATGAACCCGTAGAAAGCAATCCCATGATCGGCTGGAGAGGGGCATCCCGTTATTATGACAAGAAATACAAACCAGCCTTTGAGCTTGAATGCAAAGCTCTGATCAAGGCGCGCAACGATATGGGCCTGACCAACATTAAATTGATGGTGCCGTTCTGCAGGACGCCTGAAGAAGGACGCAGGGTAATTGAGGTTATGAAGGAATTCGGTCTTGTTCAGGGTGAAAATGGTCTTGAAGTATATGTGATGTGCGAGATACCCAGCAACGTAATCTCAGCAGATGCCTTCTGTGATGTCTTTGACGGGTTCTCTATCGGCTCCAACGACTTAACCCAGCTTACCCTGGGTCTGGATCGCGATTCAGACCTTGTCGCCCATATATTTGACGAACGTAACGAAGCCGTTAAAACCATGGTGCGCATGGTCATTGATGTTGCCAAACGACGCGGCAAAAAGATCGGGATATGCGGCCAGGCTCCAAGTGATTTCCCTGAATTTGCCACATTCCTCGTTGAATGCGGCATAGATTCCATGAGCCTTATTCCTGACACTGTTATTAAAACAAGGCTGGCTGTGGCAGCAAAAGAAAAAGAATTAGGCATCAAGGCCGATTAGCTGTTAATACCGCTTTACCCGTTATGATATCTATAATATGCCGCGCATGTTCCTTCGCTGGACACCATGCACGGGCCTACGGGATCCATGGGTGTGCAGACCTTCTTATATAAAGGGCACTCGGGGGGTAACTTCAGGCCTGTAAGAATCTCACCGCAAGCACATGCCTTTGGATCTTTTGATTCAGGCGCTGAAAATTCAATCATCTCTGCTGCATCAAATGAAGAAAACCTTTTTCTGATTTTTAAACCGCTTTTTGGTATTACCCCTATACCGCGCCATTTAACGTCAACTGTTTCAAAAACATCCTCCATGATTTTCTGCGCTTTTTTGTTTCCATCAAATGTCACCGCCCTGGGGTATCCATTGATAAGTTCCGGAGTGTTTGATTCTATCTGTTCAACCAGTATCGATATGGACTGCAATATATCCGACGGTTCAAAACCGGCAATAACGCATGGCATTTTATGCTTTTCAAAAAATGGAAGATAAGCCTTTGTGCCGATAATTACGGAAACATGTCCGGGCAGAATAAAGCCGTCTATTTTCACCCCTTTTGTCTGCATCAAGGCGTCAAGAGCAGGAGGAACTATTTTGTGGGCTGAAAAAACAAAAAAGTTATCAAGATTTGCCTCCTTTGCTGAAATTATGGTGGCCGCTATGGTCGGGGCTGTTGTTTCAAAGCCCACGCCTAAGAAAACCACCTTTTTATCGGGATTTTTCCTTGCGATTTCAAGAGAGTCAAATGTGGAATATACAACACGGATATCCCTGCCGTTTGCCAGCTCCTTTTGAAGGGATGAATCTGTCCCGGGAACTCTTATAAGGTCACCAAAGGTCGCGATAATAACATCATCCGCCCTGGCAAGCCCTATAAAGGCATCTATCTCCTTCTGGTCGGTAACACATACAGGACAGCCTGGACCTGAAAGAAGAGAAATTGAATCAGGCAACAGAGCCCTGATGCCATTTCTAAAAATAGACATCGTATGAGTGCCGCAAACCTCCATCAAGCGTATCTTTCTTTGGCTTATCTTTTTTATCCTGTTAATAATTGCCCTGGAAATTTCCGGGTCTCTATATTCTTCAACATGTTTTATTGTCATTTTAATTTCCGTTAATATGTAGTTGTTTAGTAATAAATTAAAAAATAATCACAAAAACAGATTACCGAACGTCATTTTCTTTGTCAACAAGAGTGGCTGCCTAAAACCCTGTATGTTTCCGCACCGTTATGAAATATCTTAACCTCGACTTGTTGAAGCTACCTGCAGCCCGGATGGAACGGGGCGGGGGAATGCGCTCGCTTTTAAGAATTTGGATTTATTTCGGACAATAATGGCACGCTATATGCTTTTAAGAAAATAAAAGAAAATAAACCGTTTAATCGCTTGAGAGTAATTTTGTCATGCCGGCACAAATTTATATTTATTTCAAGAAAAGGTTTATCTGAATATTGCAAAAACTTGAAGAACCCTGTAGCAAGCTACGGGGTGGGTTAGCGCTCGCTTTTGCGGCTCACAAATATAGTAATCAAGATTACAATGTTTGATCTTTTGATTCTTAATTATGATTTCCGGTCTTTATGGTTTTTTACAAGTAAAACTTAAATAAAAAGAATTTTTTGCCGATATACCAGTAAAATTTTCCTGCTTTTCAGATAGAGGCAAGTAAACTGTAAGAAAGGATGCTGCAACATGAAAATAATACCGCATGAGATTTTAGAAATCGCCAATGATCAAAAAACCAACAAACTCACAAAAACTACAGGGGATAAATTTGAGGACATTCTTCAACAAACGATTAACAAATCGTCGTCTTCCGAGGATCAGACCATGGCACTGCCGCCGCTTCAAAACATATCAAATATAAGATTTGATCTCATTTCCAACATTGACAGAACCGAAAACATAAAAAGGGTGGAAAAGTTCCTGGATGTTCTCGAAAATTACCAGAAGAAACTTAAAGATCCGTCCGTCAACTTAAAGGATATGCATCCTCTTGTCACCCAAATGGAAAGTGAAGCAGAAAATATGTTACCACTTTTAAATTCACTGCCCGATGAAGATGGAATAAAGGATATCCTCAACAGAGCCCTCGTTACCTCCACTGTCGAGGCAATAAAGTTCAACAAGGGGGATTACATCTAAATATTTTACCGGATTTCATATCTTTTATGGAGCATCAACGCTTGCTTTCCTTTTCCGAACCGTTTCTGCCGGACAGATATTCTGCCAGACCTGAAACACTGTCCTGAATATCGAGAAAGCAGAAACGATAAGCATCATAATTTAAGCCATAAGGATCCGCGATCCCCCGATCTTTAGAACCAAAGCAGGCAAAGCGCCTGATTAAAAAAACCTTGTCTTCAGCTTCCGGGAAGTCATACAAAAGGTTTTTTACATGGGAATTTTCCATTGCCAATATAAGATCGCTTCTATTTATAATATCCTGTTTTGCGGATTTTGCCATATGGCGCGACAGATCAACATCATATTCCGCCGCAACTTTCTGTGCAAGGCTGGTGGCGCTATTGCCGGAAAGCGCAAGCAACCCCGCTGAATCAGCGACTATGTCATCAAGTCCATTTTTTTGCGCGAGCTTTTTTAGTAAACCTTCAGCAAATGGGCTTCTACATATATTACCCGTACAAACAAACAGGATATGTTTTATCCGATCCGACATTGGCCCTTTATGTGAAGCTCCTAGCCCACAGGGCGGAGCTTGCGCCCTTGGTCAAATTTTACATGAAGCGATTATATAATGACATACTTATCATCATGAAGAAGGCAGGTACAGTTTTTTCTGGTCTTAGCCAGATACATGGCCTGATCTGCAAGCTTAATATATTCATCCACTGATGTGAACTTGTTGAACGTTGAAGCAACGCCTATACTTGCCGTCACACATTCCAGGGCATCCACGCTTTCTCCGTTGCTGTTAATTACAGCCATTTTGAGTCGGCTGATTCCGGAACCGATCTCCCCTGCCAGCTCAACTGCCTCGGTTTGTTCTATCTCTGGAATAAAGACTTCGTATTCATCGCCGCCATAACGTGCTGTCAACCCTTTTCTTTCATACCTGTCAAAAATGTATTTGCCAAGAAAGTCGGCCACCAGGACGATTGCCTTGCTTCCCGTACTATGACCAAAGGTATCGGGAACCGTCTTGAAAAAATCTAAATCTATGAAATATAAATAGCCTTTTTTGTTTTTGGCTCTTAAATATTCGAGATTGTCTCCAAGGCGGGACTCAAAGCTTCTTTGATTATATAACCCCGTAAGGTAATCTTTGTTGAATTCTATGGTACGGATAATATTGGTGACGATATGGCGTTTACAAAAGTAGTCCACAAGCTCAAGGTCATATTTTGAATAAGTACCTTTCCCCTTCTTGTTAATTAGTTGAAGAACGCCCAATGTCGTGGTTCCAACGGTTAAGGGAACGGTTAGCATATTGTCTGAAGCCACCCCGAGTTCATCGCCGACCTCGTGGTTAAAAAACGGATTGTTGACAGCATCTTTAACCAGCAGGGCCTGGCCGGTTCTGTAAACATATCCCACTATACCTTTGTCGGCAGGGATAGTACGACCAATCAGGCTTTCCGACTTGTCACCAAAACATGCGGCAAAAACGAGTCTCGCTGCCCCATAATCGAGGTTTCCATTTTCATCATAGACGCGTGTTGACGGGTCATCTATGTAGATCGTACCCGCGCGGGAAGGGGCTATAAATTTATTGACAAACTCGAGAACCTCCCTGATTATTTCACGGAAATTGATAGGGGATTGTCCCCCTCCATGCCTGTGCCGATCTAAGATTTCATCGACCGTTTTATTTTCTACACAATATACTTTTTGCATGCGATCTAATCCTAAGTTGTCAATCATTCTGCTTCGTCCTTCTCTCTTTGATGGACAGACACACGCAACAGTTTGCCGAGGCCTGCGAAAGGGGTGTGATTAGCCGCCGGTCTTTCTTCGGTATCAGAATCCGGAGTGTTCTGCCATTCGGCCTCCAGGAAGCGAGAGTGCTCATTGTCGTGGCAGTAGATGCACAACAGTTCCCAGTTGCTGCCGTCGGGCGGATTGTTCCCGTGATTATGGTCTCTGTGATGGACCGTCAACTCGCGCAGTTTTTTGCCGGAAAACTCCCTGCCGCATTTTCCGCAGACCCACGGGAAAATTTTCAGCGCTTTATTTCGAAACTCTTCTTTTTTCATTCTCTTTTCTCTTATTTGAACATAGACTTGACCTGGTTCCTCATCACCCAAAAGCCACGTCAAGAATCATCATTACCGAAAAACCGATCATTGTTGTCATTGTTACCAGATCGATGTTTTTATAATTTTTTTGAGATTCCGGGATAAGTTCCTCCACCACGACAAAAATCATGGCTCCTGCAGCAAAACAGAGAGCATATGGTAGAATGTTTTGCATTTTCATGACAAATAAAGCTCCGATAACTCCAGCAATGGGTCCAACCATACCGGAAGCTTGCCCTATGAAAAAACTTTTCCCTTTAGTCATCCCTTCTCTTCTCAATGGTATTGATACAGCGGCACCTTCAGGAAAGTTTTGAATCCCAATGCCGATTGCCAAAGCAATTGCTCCTCCAATTGTTGCAGAAGGAAGATTAGCCGCTACAGCTCCAAAAGCGACACCGACAGCCAGACCCTCAGGTATATTGTGGAGGGTTATGGCAAGTACCAGAAGGGTACTTCGTTGCCATGAAGTCTTCACCCCTTCACTTTTATCAACACTGAGGCCTGGATGAAGGTGGGGCAGGAATTTATCAGTCAGTCTCATAAAAACCCCGCCACCCATAAATCCGATGACCGCGGTCAGCCATGGGGTATGCCCCAACTGTTCCGCCATCTCTATGCCTGGTGCGAGAAGAGACCAGAAGCTCGCAGCAATCATTACGCCGGCAGCAAAGCCAAGCATTGAATCCATAACTTTTTGGTCTACAGCTCTGGTAAAGAAAACAAGCGCCGCCCCTGCGGCAGTCACACCCCAGGTAAAGAGTGTGGCAATGAACGCCTGCGTAACAGGATCGAATTGTTGAAAGAAATAGCTCATTTTTAGTTCATAGCAAACCTCTGCCCAGTCTAAAATCAATCTATCACTCTGATTTCTCAGGATCAACGAGGTTTTTTATTTTTTTGATGGTGAATCAGGACTTGCTTACAATTGGCTTGAAGCAAATTCCTTAAACCTTTCCAG